>JASHPP010000130.1 GCA_030038035.1 Trebonia sp. | reverse complement strand
GCCTGGTCGAGCGCGCCGCCGCGCTGCGGCAGGTGGTGGCGGGGGAGGCCGGCGGCCTGGCGGCGATCGGCCGGATCCTCGGGTCGCGGCGTGACCTGACGCGCGCCGACCGGGAGATGCTGCTCGGCTGGCAGGACGACGCGGTGCGCGGGGTCTTCGAGGTGCGCGCGGCCGCGGTGACCGCCGGCCGGCCGGCGATCACCGCCAGCCTGGTGGACGACCTGGAGTACCGCGTCTACGGCCTGTCCGCCCGCCTCGCGGCGGGCATGTTCCTGTCCGGCACGCTGCTCCCCGTGACGGCCGACGGGACCGCGTGGCTCACCTCGGGGACCGAGACGACTCACCCCGCCTCCGCCGCCCCGCGGGTCGCGCGGCTGGCGATCGACATGGCCACCAGGGAACCTGACCTGGTGTTCCGCAACCCGGAGAAGGTCAGGCAGGGCTGGGAGCACATGCGCAGGGACCGCGAGGAGTTCCTGGCGTTCTTCGGCGCCGACGAGCTCGTGCTGCCCACGCTTGAGGCGGAGGGGCGGCTGAACGCCTACTACAAGCGGCGCAGGGACGCCGCGCTCGCCGCGCGCGGCCGGCACCGCGCGGTCTCGGAAAGCGGGGAGACGACGTTCGTCATGCCGCCTGGCTTCTTCGAGTTCGACACGGTGGGGATCATCTACGACGACGTCGACGGGTTCGTCGTGGTGCCCGAGTACGGGATGCTGCGGGCCCTGTTCGCCGACCCCGCCCTGGCGGCGGACCGGGCGCACGCCGACGTGCTGCGCGCGTACCTGCGCGAGGACACGATCCCGCCGCTGCCGCTGCGCCGGCTGGCGGCGGCGTACCCGCACAACGCGGACGCCGTGTTCCGCCGGGTGCTGGGGAACCGGAGTTTCACGTGGAGCGAGCACGGCGACCGGCTGCTGCGCAAGCGCAAGCCCGGCTACTACGAGAGCGGCCCGCTGCCGGGCGTCGCGGTGCTCAGCGACCGGGTGCTCGAGCTGGCCCGCCTGCGCAAGGGGCGTATGTGACTGCTGATGTTACGGGGCGGCGCCCCGGGGCGGGCGCGGGCGGTTACGGGGCTTGCGGCGGCACGAAGTCGGGGTCGGGTTCGGCGAAGGAGTCCACGACGGCGAGGTAGCAGAACGCGGCAAGCGACCACGGCGCCGGCCGGCCGTCCAGGCCCGGTCCCTGGATCGGCGCGTTGAGCAGCCCGTCCACGTAGGCCGCGCCGGGGGTGTCGGTGCGGGTCGCCTGCACCTGCACATTGCGCAGCGCCAGGCTCTGCACGAGCAGCCCGCCGGCGAGGATCATCTGCTCAGGAGAGCGCGCGGGGTCGCGCATCCGCAGTCCGAGCAGGCCGGCCAGGTAGCCGAACAGGGTGAGCATCGAGCTACGGGACCGCGACTGGGCGTCCTCGAGGGCGTCGGCGATCTTCCGCCGGGCCTCGTCGCTGCGGGTCGAGCCCAGCGTGGCGACCAGCGCGGTGTGCAGCCGCCAGGCGGGGCTTTCGCTCAGCGCCTGGTAGTTGCGCGCCGTCGCGAGGCGGATAACCTCACACAGCAGCGCCCGCCGCCCGTCCGCCGTCGCCAGCAGGTGCTTGTTGTCCGACAGCACCCTTTCGACGACGGCGTACGTCTCGGGGTCGAAGACGGCGTCATCGTTGAACCAGCTCCCCGGGCCTGCCAGGTAGCACAGCAGGTCGTCGATGTAGCCCTCCTTGTACGGCCACATCCGGTACACCGAACTGCGCGGCACCCGCGCCCGCAGGATCACCTCTTCCAGGTGCAAGTGCTCGATGGTCAGCGCGGCGCCCGTCTCAAACACCAGCTCACGCCCTGCCTCAAGCATGCGCTGCCTGACCTCTTCCGCCGGCACACGCTCCGGCCGGACCACCATCGTTGTCTCCCGGTTTCCGTCTAACCGCGTTCAGTCACATAGTACCGACGGAGAGTATCTTTGATCACAAATTGAGACATGAAACTCTATGTACTTACATAGCGTAGATGAGACATTAGACTTAGTGTCTCATAAGACCTGCGGACGGGGGGCATGTCGGCCCTAGGAGGGGGAGGGCCGGGGACAGGCCGGGCGCGGAGCTCCGTCTCCGCGCCCGGCAGGCCTCAGCTCCACCGCCTATCCCCGCAGGTCAGCGTCAGTACGCGACCGTGAACCGCGTCCTGTGGTGCACCGGGGTCTCGATCTCATCGACGAACGCGAGCGCGAAGTCCGCGCCCGAGATGTGCGACCGCCCGGACTCGTCGGTCAGCAGCACGTCCCCGCCCACCCGGTACTTCCCGAGCGGCTCACCGGGGTTGTACGACCCGAACTCGCGCGCCGGCGACACGAAGAACCAGTCGGCGCCCGTGTCGTCCGCCCGCAGCAGCGCGAGCGTCTCCGCGGCGCTGCCCGCCTCGGGCTTGAAGGCGTCGGGGAACTCGGGCGTGTCGATCAGCCGGGGGCCGCCCTCGCTGACCAGCAGCGAGGCCGCGCCGCCGACGACGCCGAGGCGCGTGCCGTGCGCCGTGCACGCCCTGGTCAGCGCGGGGAACGCGTCGATCAGCCGCAAGCCGTCCTCTTGCGGTCCGAACCGCACGGAGACGGCGACGACGTCGGCCTCGGCGGCGGCCTGCTCGACCAGCGCGGCGTCGTGGATATTCCCCCGCCGGAACTCCAGCCCAGGCGCCTTGGGCGCGCCGTCCGGAGCCCCCGACCTGGTCAGCGAGGTCACCGCGAACCCGCGCCGCAGCGCCTCATCCCTGATCGCACTGCCCGCGTACCCGGTCCCGCCGAAGATCACGATCGTCGTCATATGCCCATCCTGTCCCGATTGCTCTCGCTGGCTACAAAGACTATTCAGTACCAGATCGCTATCTCGGCGCCGTCGTCGCCCCGCTGTACCGGCGGGTCGGGCAGCACGCGCGCCGTCCCGGCGGCGACGCGCCGCGCGCTCCACGCCACCGCGGCCGCGTCGAGCAGGTCGTCCTCGGCCGCGCCCGCGACCCGTTCCGGCACGACGATGCCGGCCTGTGCCAGCAGCGCCCGCCGCAGCGCCCGCCCGCCGGGAGAGTGCTTGCTTGCGGCAAGAGGCGCCCCGGCTAGTTCGGCGAAGGAAAGCTCAGGATGCACCTCGCAGAGCCGAATGCGGGACCCCAGCCGGAACCGGTCCGCCTCGAGCAGCCTGGCCCGCAGCCCCCAGGCCTGCGCGGACATGCCGCGGCCAGTGAGCTCCCGGCAGCGCCGGTTCGCCGTCTGGTAGTCGGGCGCGGCCCAGACCGGCCGCGGCGGGATCGCGAACACCGACGCCCCGCGCTTGCCGAGCACGGCGCGCGCCAGCGCGTCGGCGGCGCGCCAGCCGTCCGCGAGCAGCCCGAGCGGCATGTCGACGCCGGCGAGGCCCTCGATGCCCAGCCCGGCCAGGTCCGGCGCCGTCCTGGCGCGCACCGCGGCGCCGGACAGCGTGACCGCGACCCAGCCGCTTTTGCAGGCGTCGATTCCCGTCACGATTGCCATGAAATAACCCATTTATCCCGAACGGACCGTGGCGACTGCCACGGTACCCGCGCCGCAGCCGCTTGACGGGCACATCAACCCGGGGTCACTCCGCGGCGATGGGGTTCGGCCGGGCGACGCTGATCGAGGCGATCGGCTCGGTGGTGTTCGCGGTCGTCATCCTCGGTCCGGCGACCTGGGCCGCGATCAACCCCGCGCGTTATCGTGGTGCCGTCTTCATGCAGGACGCGTTCGCCGGGTCGGTGCACTGGGGACAGGTCCCCGGCTACCTGATCGGGGAGGTCGTCGGCGGCCTCCGAGGTGCCAGCGGACGAACACAGGTCGGAACAGCGAGTCAGCGGAGCGACGTCTTGAAGAAGCTCATCAACTCTGCCGACACCCTGGTCACGGACGCGCTGGCCGGGGTGGCCGCGGCGCACCCGGGCCTGGCGGTGGACGTCGAGAACAGGGTGATCCTGCGCGCCGGGGGGCCGCAGGCCGGCAAGGTCGGCCTGGTGTCCGGCGGCGGTTCCGGGCACGAGCCGCTGCACGGCGGGTTCGTCGGGTACGGCATGCTCGACGCGGCCTGTCCGGGCGAGGTGTTCACCTCCCCGGTGCCTGACCAGATGCTGCTGGCGACCCGGGCGGTCAACGGCGGCGCGGGCGTGCTGCACGTGGTGAAGAACTACACAGGTGACGTGCTGAACTTCCAGCTCGCCGCCGAACTCGCCGACGATGAGGACATCGAGGTCGCCAGCGTCATCGTCAACGACGACGTCGCGGTCGAGGACTCGCTGTACACCGCGGGACGGCGCGGGGTGGGCGCGACGGTGTTCGTGGAGAAGATCGCCGGCGCGCTCGCCGAGGAAGGCGCGGACCTGGCCGCCGTCGCCGCGGCGGCCAGGGAGGTGAACGAGCGGACCCGGTCGTTCGGAGTGGCGCTGAGCCCGTGCGTCAGCCCGGCGGCGGGCAAGCCGGCGTTCGAGCTTGACGACTCCGAGATCGAGCTCGGCATCGGCATCCACGGCGAGCCCGGCCGCCGCCGCGGCCCGATGCGCCCCGCGCGCGAGCTCGCGGCGGTGGCGCTCGACGCGATCGCCGCCGACATCCCGCTGGACGGCGACCTGCTCGTCATGGTCAACGGCATGGGCGGGACGCCGCTGCTCGAGCTCTACGTCATGTACCGCGAGGTCGCCTCCTGCATCGGGGCGCGCGGCGGGCGCATCGCCCGCAACCTCGTCGGCAACTACATCACCAGCCTGGAGATGCAGGGCTTCTCGGTCACGGTCTGCGGGCTGACCGCCGCGCTGACCAGATTGTGGGACGCACCAGTGGACACACCCGCCCTGAGGTGGGGACGCTAGGTCCCATGGACACTGCAGTATTTCGCGCGTGGATCGTCTCGGCCGCAGGGGTGATCGAGGCGAACCGTGACCACCTGACCCAGCTCGACGCGGCGATCGGCGACGCCGACCACGGAGTCAACCTGGCCCGCGGCTTCGCCGCCGTGACCGCAGCGCTCGAGGGGCCGGCCGAGACGGACGCCCCCGCCACCCCGGGCGCCCAGGGCCCCCCGGGCGCCTCCGACGCCCCCGCCAACCCCGGGGCGGTGCTGACCCTGACGGGCAGCACGCTGATCTCCACGGTGGGCGGGGCGTCCGGGCCGCTGTACGGCGTCGCCTTCCGCCGCGCCGGCAAGGCCCTGGGGGCCGCTGTGACCGTGGACCTGCCGTCGCTGGCCGACGCCCTGGAGGCGGCCCTGGCCGGCGTGCAGCAGCTAGGCGGGGCCCGCGAGGGAGACAAGACCATGGTCGACGCGCTGGCGCCAGCCACCCGCGCGTTCGGCAAGGCGATCGCGGACGGGGCGCAGGCGGCCGACGCCCTGTCCGCCCTCGCCGAGGCGGCCGCGGCCGGCGCCGCCGCGACGATCTCGATGCAGGCGCGCAAGGGCCGGGCCTCCTACCTCGGCCCGCGCAGCGTCGGCCACGAGGATCCGGGCGCCGCCTCCACCGCGCTGATCCTCGCGGCGCTGCGAGACGTCGCCACGCGATGACCAGGTACCGGGGAACGCCAGTTTCCGGGGGAGCCGCCGCGGGGGAGGTATACCAGGGCGACGCGCCGGCCAAGGCGGCGCTCGTCAGCGACGGGCCGGCCGCCGGCGTTCCCACGGTCCGGGACGCGTTCGCGGCCGTCGCGGCGTCGCGCGCGGCGCTGGCCGAACGGCTCCGCGCGGCGGGACGCGACGGGGACGCCGACATCGTGCGGATCGGCGCGCTCATGGCCGCCGACCCGGCGCTGACGGGTCCCGCCCTGGACGCCGTGCGGTCGGGCACACCCGCGCCGCGGGCCGTCCGCGAGGCCGCGCAGGCCCAGGCGTCGATCCTCGAAGGGCTGCCCGACCCCGACCTCGCCCAGCGGGCCGGTGACGTGCGCCAGGTCGCCGAGGCGGTCATCGAGCAGCTGACCGGGGCCGTGCCGCCGCCACCACCAGACGGCCCGTTCATCCTGGTGCGCCGCGAGGTCGACCCCGCCGACCTGATCCGTCTCGCCGGCGATGCCGCGGTCGGGGACGGCGGGGACGGCGGGGACGGCCGCGGCCGCCTGGTCGGCGCGGTGTCGGTCGGCGGCGGACCCAGCTCGCACGCGGCGATCATCGCCCGCGGCCTCGGCCTGCCCATGCTGGCCGGCGTCGGCGAGGCGGTGCTCGGCGCGGCCGCCGGGCACCCGGCGATCCTCGACACGGCGACGGCGGCTCTCGTCGTGGACCCGCCCCCCGCCGACCTCGCGCGAGTCTCGCCGCGACCCCGGAGCGCGCCGACGGCGACCGCTGGTCCGGGCCTCGTGCATACCGCCGACGGCGAGCTTGTCACCGTGCTGTGCAATGTCGCCTCGGCGGCCGAGACCAGGCTCGGACTGGCCGGCGGCGCGGCGGGCGTTGGCCTGCTGCGCACCGAGATCCCGTTCACCCATGTCCGCGCCTGGCCGTCTCGCGACGAGCACCTGGCCCGGCTGACGCCCGTGCTCGCCCTGCTCACGGGCAAGCGGGCCGTTGTTCGGCTGCTGGACTTCTCCGGCGACAAGATCCCGCCGTTCCCCGGCGCCGAAGGCCTGCGCGCCCTCCTGCAGGCGCCGGGAGCGCTGCGCGACCAGCTCGCCGCGATCATCGCGGCCGGGGCGGCCACCGAGCTGGCGGTCATGATCCCGATGGTCCGCACGCTTGACGAGGTGCGGCACGTGCGTGCCGAGCTGGCCAGCGCCGCGATGGCGGCCGGGACCGATCCGCCGCCGCTCGGCATCATGGTCGAGGTGGCCGCCACCGCGGCGGCCGCGGCGGACTTCGCGGCGCACGCGGACTTCTTCTCCGTCGGCACCAACGACCTCACCGCCGACATCCTTGGCCGCGAGCGCGGCGCGCTCCATCCCTCCGCCGCGTCGCGGCGTTCCGTGGTGACCCTCATCGCGCACGTCGTCGGCGCCGCGCGGCAGGCGGGCATCGCGGTGTCGGTGTGCGGCGACGCGGCGGCCGACCCGCAGGTGCTGCCGCTGCTGCTCGGCGCCGGCGTGCGCACGCTCAGCGTCGGCGCGGCCCGGGTGCCGCAGGTCGCCCGGTGGATCGCGCAGACCGACGCCGCCGAGGCGGCCGCGAAGGCGGCGGACCGCCATGCCAGCTGACGCCCCCAGGCGCTTGAATTTGTTCCGGGTTTCTGCCGTCAGGACAGCGGCAACCGGGGACAAATCCCGCATGGCGCCGGTTCAGCTCAGGACACACATTCAGCGAGACCGGAAAACACTCAGGATATGCCCATGCCACAGGTAGGGATCGTGCTTGTCTCGCACAGCGCCCGGCTCGCCGAAGGCGCCGCGGACCTGGCCGCGCAGGTCGGCGGCGGGACCGTCACCGTGCTCGCCGCCGGCGGCACAGACGACGGCGGCCTGGGCACGAGCGCGGACAAGGTCGCGCGCGCCCTGCACAGCGCCGAGGCGGGCGCGGGCGTCCTCGTGCTGCCCGACCTTGGCAGCGCGGTGCTCACCGTGCGGGCGCTGCTCGCGGACCTGACGGGCGCCAGCGTGGTGCTCGCCGACGCGCCGTTCGTCGAGGGGGCGGTCGCGGCCACGGTGACCGCCGCCGCCGGAGCGAACCTGACCGCGGTCGCCGAGGCGGCGGAGGAGGCGTGGCATGCCCGCAAGCTCTGACTCGATCACGCTCGAAGGGGACCTGCACGCCCGGCCGGCGGGCGCGCTGGCCGTGGCGGCCTGCCGGTTCGCCGCCGCCGTGTCGGTCACGGCGGGCACCCGTACGGTCGACGCCAAGAGCGTGCTCGGCGTGCTGGGCCTCGGCGCGACCAGCGGGCAGCGGGTCACCGTGTCGGCCGACGGGCCGGACGCCGCGGAGGCGGTGGCGGCGCTCATCGCGATCCTCGGCGACGCGACCCGCGTCGGCGGCTGACCGAGCCGGACTAGCTGTACCGCAGGAGCACCGCGACGACGTCGGTGCCGGGGTTGTCAGCGGCATGGGTGGACCCGCCGGCCAGCTGCTCCGTGGTGCCGGGGATCCGGGCGACCGAGTCGATCGTGATCTCGTGCACGCCGACCGGGAGCACCGCCGGGGTCAGCTTGCCCGCCGCGTAGTGCAGCAGGTACGACGTGCCCGCCACCGGGCCCTGCATCGGCAGCCAGAGCCCGCCGGTGCCGTCTGTGCTGATCTGCGGGCTTGGGCCGAACCCGAACTGGCCTTCGGCCACCTTGGCCCAGGTGCGGCCGTCGTAGTGCAAGACAACGATCGGGCCGCCCTCGTCCTCGGCGACGCCGTTGCCGAGCGCGTAGACGTCGCTGTCGGAGTAGGCGAAGATGCCGGTCACCTGCGGGTCGTTGAGCGGGCCGGGGATCACCGGCGGGAGCAGCTTCTTGACCGACGTGGCGACCCACTTGCCGCCGGTCCAGTGCTCCACGTCAACGCCGCTGAACCCCCAGACGTCGGTCGCTGACAGCGCGCTGCCGCCCTGGAGGTTCTTGCTGACCTGCGTCCAGGTGCTCCCGTTGTAGTGCCAGACGCCAAGCGCGGGCTGCATCGGGAACGCCGCTTGCCCGAACACCCAGATGTCGGTGGCCGCGAGCACCGCGGCGTCGCCGATCTCGTCGGCGAACGTCTTGACCACCGACCATTTGGCGCCGTTCCAGTGCAGCACCCGGGACTTGGCGGCGCCGAAGCCCTGGGTGAACGCCCACACGTCCGACGGCGACGTCGCGCCCGCCGCGATGACCTGCTCGTCGAGCTTGCCGATGAACGGCGCCTTGTTCCACTTGCCCCCGCTGAGCTGGTACGCCCGCGGCGCGATCGTGCTGCCCGTTCCGTCGAACGCCCAGGCGGTCGTCTTCCCTGTGGCGGCGATCGCGGTGAATTCCCCGCTTATGTCGGTCTTCACCTTCGCGACGATGCGCCAGCTCGGATCCGCCGCGCGCGGCACGGCGGCCGCCGCGCTCGCCCCGCCGATCGCCAGCAGCCCGGCCACGGCGGCCACGATGGAAACACGCGTGCCTTGCATATGTTCTCCCGAGGTGTCGAGGTCAGCTGTACTGCAGGAGCACGGCGACGACGTTTGCGCCGAGGTTGCCGACCGCGTGGGTGAACCCGCCGGCCAGCTGCTGCGTGCTGCCGGGGATCTGGGCGACGGCGTCGGTCGTGAGCGTCCCTGCCTTGCCCGGCGTCGCGGCCTTGGTCAGCTTGCCCGCCGCGTAGTGCAGCAGAGAGGACGCGCCGCCTTCCGCCGGGCCCGTCATGGCCAGCCACAGCCCGCCGCCGCCGTCGGAGCTGACCTGCTGGAACTCGGGGCCGAACCCGAACAGGCCCCGGGCGACCCTGGCCCAGCTGTGACCGTTGTAGTGCAGCACCACGACCGGGCCGCCGTCGTCTTCCTGGTTGCCGTTGCCGACCGCGAAGACGTTGCTGTCCGACAGCGCGAGGATGGCGACGACCTGCGGGAGGTTGAGGCCGGTGCTCTGCTTCGGCGGCAGCAGGGCGCTCACCGAGGTCGCCTTCCACGTGTGGCCGTTCCAGTGCTCGACACTCGTGCCGGTGAACCCCCAGACGTCGGTCGCGGACAGCGCGCTGCCGCCCGAGATGTTCTTGGCGACCTGCGACCACGTGTGGCCGTTGTAATGCCACACCCCGAGCGCGGCAACGACGTGCGGCACGGCCAGCACCCCGAACACCCACACGTCGTCAGGCGCCAGGACCGAGATCGCGTTGATCTCGTCGGCGAAGACCTTCACCACCGACCACTTCGCGCCGTTCCAGCGCACCACCTGCGCTTCCCCGCCGTTGACGTTGTCGACCGCCCAGACATTCGACGGCGACGACGCGGCCGCCACGTCGACCTTCTCACCGGTCTTGCCCGGGAACGCCACCTTCTTCCAGGTGCCGCCGCTGCGCTCCCACGCCGTCGGGGCCGAGCTGAACCCGATCCCGTCGAACCCCCACCCGGTCGTCGCGCCTGTCGCGACCACCGCGGTGAAGTCCCCGTTGAGGTCGGTCTGCACCGACTTGACGATGTGCCAGCCCGGCGCCGCCGCCGGCCGCTGCCCGGCGGTCGCGCTCGCCGCCGTCGCCACGCTCATCGCGAGCAGGGCGACGACCCCGCCCGCGGTCCAGGCCATCCTGCGCGACATTGTTCCTCCCGTTTTTGCTGGGATGCTTCTGACTTATGACGCGTAATGGGGCGGTTAGGTTGAATTCCCGGACAACCAGCCCAGCAGCAGGTCGTTCAGCGGCTCCGGCGCGTCCAGGGGTATCCAGTGACTGGCGCCGGCGATCTCCGCGTACCGCCACGGCCCCGTGACGAGGTCGCCGGAGGCGCGCATCCGCGCGCCATCCAGGTAGCGGTCGCCGTCGGACCAGATGCCGAGCGTCGGCTAGGCCGCCGCCCACCACGATCATGCGTGCCCTGGCTGAAGTCCCCTCGCATGGAATGCCCTGGTTCGACGCTCATCGTGCCACGAGACCGCAGGGCGGGGAACCCCGGGCCGGTCGCGTTCACGCCGCCCCCGTTCTCCGCGCGAAAACGGGGGCTGAGCAGGCGCGACGGCCCGTTCGGGATAATTATTTGATTTTCCTCCCGACACCAGAAGTTTGCCGTCGATTGAACGGTTAAGTGCGCCACCCGGCGGGGCAATGTATTACGGCTCCACTAGGATCGCATCGTGGGTGACCGGATTGTTACCTGGCCGAACGCGCTGAGCGCCGCGCGGCTGGCGGGCGTCCCCGTTTTCCTGTGGCTGGTCATCGGGCCGCGGACCACGGAGGCCGACCTCGTCGCGGTGGGGATCCTCGCGCTCGCGGGTTTGTCGGACTGGCTTGACGGGAAGCTGGCGAGGATGCTCAACCAGACCAGCAGGCTCGGCCAGGTCCTGGACCCCGCCGCCGACCGGCTGTACATCGCCGCCACGATCATCGCCCTGGCGGTGCGCGGGATCATCCCGTGGTGGCTGCTGTCGGCGATCGCCGCCCGCGAGCTCTGCGTGGGCATGGCGCTGCTCGTGCTGCGGCGGCGGACCCCGTACGGCACGCTGCAGGTCAGCTTCGTCGGCAAGGCGGCGACCTTGTGCCTTATGTACGCGTTCCCGATGCTTTTCCTCGGCGCGCACGGCGGGACCGCCGCGGAGGTCGTCCGCGTGATCGGGTGGGCGTTCGCCATCTGGGGTACTGCCTTGTACTGGTGGGCTGCCATGTTGTATGTCACCCAGGTACGTGACCTGGTGAAAGGAGCGGCTGCGTCTTGAAGGCCGTCGTGATGGCAGGCGGAGAGGGCACCCGGCTTCGCCCGATGACCGCCAACCAGCCTAAGCCGCTGCTGCCGGTCGCTAACCGGCCGATCGTGGAGCATGTCCTTCGCCTGCTCAAAAAGCACGGGTTCACGGAAACCGTCGTCACCGTGCAGTTCCTCGCCGCGCTGGTGCGGAACTACTTCGGCGACGGCGAGGACGTGGGCATGTCCTTGCAGTACGCGACCGAGGAGATGCCGCTCGGCACGGCGGGCAGCGTGAAGAATGCCGAAGACGAGCTGCGGGACGACACCTTTCTCGTCATTTCCGGTGACGCCCTCACCGACATGGACCTGTCGGAGATGGTCCGCTTCCACAAGGACCGCGGAGCGCTTGTCACCGTCGGGCTGACCCGGGTGCCCGACCCGCTGGAGTTCGGCATCGTGATCGCCAACGAGGACGGCAAGATCCAGCGTTTCCTGGAAAAGCCGACCTGGGGACAGGTGTTCTCGGACACGGTGAACACCGGCGTCTACATCATGGAGCCGGAGGTGCTCGCCGAGGTCTCGGCGAAGGAGTCGGTGGACTGGTCGCACGACGTGTTCCCGAAGCTGCTCGCGCGCGGCGCGCCGCTGTTCGGCTACGTGTCCGACCGGTACTGGGAGGACGTCGGCACGCTGGAGAGCTACCTCAAGGCGCAGGCCGACGTGCTGAACAAGAAGGTGTGCACCGACATCGCCGGGTTCGAGGTCTCGCCGGGGGTGTGGGTCGCCGAGGGCGCGGACGTGGACCCGGACGCGGTGCTGACCGGGCCGCTGTGCATCGGCGACTACGCGAAGATCGAGGCCGGCGCGCATCTGCGCGAGTACAGCGTGATCGGCGCCAACGTGGTGGTCAAGGAGGGCGCGTTCATCCACCGGGCGGTCGTGCACAACAACGTGTTCGTCGGCCAGGGCACCACGCTGCGCGGCTGCGTGGTCGGCAAGAACACCGACGTGATGCGGCTGGCGCGGATCGAGGAGACCGCGGTCATCGGCGACGAGTGCGTTGTCGAGCCTGAGGCCTACATCTCCGCGGGGGTGAAGGTCTACCCGTTCAAGACCATCGAGGCCGGCGCGGTCGTGAACACCAGCGTGGTGTGGGAGTCGCGCGGGCAGCGGACCCTGTTCGGCCAGCGGGGCGTCTCTGGCCTCATCAACGTGGAAGTGACGCCTGAGCTCTGCGTCCGGCTGGCGTCCGCCTACGCGACCATGCTCAAGAAGGGATCCACGGTTACCACCTCGCGCGACGTCTCGCGGGCGGCGCGCACCCTCAAGCGGGCCGTGCAGGGGGCGCTGAATGCCTCCGCGATCAACGTCATGGACCTGGAGGCGCTGCCGCTGCCGGTGGCGCGGTTCGAGACGGCGCGCGCCAACTACAGCGGCGGCATCGCGCTGCGCACCACGCCGGGCGACACCCAGTCGATCGACATCATCTTCCTCGACGAGCAGGGCGCCGAGCTGTCCCAGGCGGCACAGCGCCGGCTGGAGCGGGTCTTCTCCCGGCAGGAGTTCCGGCGGGCGTTCCCCGGCGAGATCGCCGAGCTCTCGTATCCGCCGCGCGTCGTCGAGTGGTACACCCACGAGCTGCTGCGCTGCGTCGACCTGTCCGGGGTGCGCGGCGCGGGCCTGAAGGTGGTCGCCGACTGCGCGGGCGGGACGGTGTCCCTGGTGCTGCCGACGCTGCTCGGCCGGATCGGCGTCGAGGTGCACACGCTGAACAACCGGCTTGATGAGGTGACGCCGACGCAGAACGTCGCGCAGCAGCGGGCCGGGCTGCAGCGGCTCGCCGAGGTCGTGTCCTCTTCCAAGGCGGCCTTCGGCGTGCGCTTCGACCCGGTGGGCGAGCGGATCCACCTCGTGGACGAGAAGGGCGCGCTGGTCAGCGACGAGCGCGCGCTGCTCGTCGTGCTCGACCTGGTGGCCGCCGAGCGGCGGCACGGGCGGGTCGCGCTGCCGGTGACCACGACTCGGGTCGCCGAGCAGGTCTGCCGGTTCCACGGCGTGCAGGTGGACTGGACGCCCACGTCGATGGACGCGCTGACCAGCGCGGCGGCCCGCGCCGACGTGATCTTCGCGGCGGACGGGCGCGGTGGGTTCGTGGTCCCTGAGTTCGGGCGGACCGTGGACGGCATCGCCACCTTCGTCCGCCTGCTTGGCCTGGTCGCGCGCACCCGGCTGACGCTCAGCCAGATCGACGCGCGCATCCCGCCCGCGCACCTGCTGCGGCGGTCGGTGCCGACGCCGTGGGCGGCCAAGGGCAGCGTGATGCGCACGGTGGTCGAGGCGGCGGGCGACAACCCGGTCGACACGACCGACGGGGTCCGGATCGCGGACCCCGAGCGTGGCTGGGTACTGGTGCTGCCTGACCCGGCCGACGCGGTGACGCACCTGTGGGCTGAGGGCACCGACGCCGACTCGGCGCAGCTGCTGCTCGACCAGTGGGCCGCCGTGGTCGAGCAGGCCGAGCAGTTAGCCAGCCGGAACGAGCTGGCGAACAGGACCATGCGCGGATGGTGACTCGCGGTAAGCATTGACATACCAGGAGTCCCAGACTTGTCTTGGCGTCCCAGTCGGCGCAGACTTGCGGCGATCCCTGTAACAACGCGCGAATTATGGCCCCGTCCTCAGGTAATCTGTGTTAATTACGCAGACGTAGAGATTTTGCGATGCATGGTAAACGGCCACGCGCACCGCAGGTGAGCAGCTGGCGCGTGACCGGGAGGTGAAGCGGCTGTGTGGCGGAAACGTCGCGAACGAGGCGGCAAGCGCGGGCTGTTCGCGTGGCGCATGGACCGGCACCCCTCCGCACAGGTACCTTTGGCAGCGTCGCCCGACGCGATGCTGCGCGAAGGCGCCACGCCGGGTGAGGGGAGGCCGAGTGGAGCCATGCCAGGTGTGTACTGTTCCCGGTGCAGCCGGCCGAATCCGGTCGGGGCCAGGTACTGCTCGCACTGTGGCGCCCCGCTGAGCCGCGCCGCCGCCGACCGCGGCTGGGGCTCACCGCAGGAGCGGGGCTGGGGTGGCGCCGGAGGCGGTTCCGACCGGCCGGGCGAGACCACCTCGGTGATCTCTCCTGTCCTCGGCGGCGAGCCCGAATACGTCGACGAGCCTTCCCCCGACTATTCGGTCGCCGACTCACTGCCGCCAGGCACCGCGCTGCTCGTCGTGCTCCGGGGTCCGAACGCCGGCAGCCGTTTCCTGCTCGACGACGACTTCACGAGCACCGGGCGCCACCCGGACAGCGACATCTTCCTCGACGACGTGACGGTGTCGCGGCGGCACGCCGAGTTCTACCGGTCAGGCGACCACTTCACCGTGCGTGACGTCGGGAGCCTGAACGGCACGTACGTGAACAGGGAGCGCATCGAGGAGGCCGGGTTGGTCGGCGGTGACGAGGTGCAGATCGGCAAGTTCCGGCTGCTGTTCCTGACCCGCAGCCCGGAGGTCGGCAGGCGTCGCGGACCTGGAGCGCAGGATTACGCATGACCGGCGGCCAGCGCCCCGGGCTCGTCCGCGGACACGCCTCGGCCCGGGCTAGCGTCGGCATCGGGCAGGTACTGGCCGAACTGCGCCAGGAATTTCCGGACATCAGCCCGTCGAAGATCCGCTTCCTTGAGGCCGAGGGGCTGATCCAGCCGGCCCGCGCGGAATCCGGGTACCGGCGGTTCGCGGTGGCCGATGTCGAGCGGCTGCGCTTCATCCTGACCGCCCAGCGCGACGAGTACCTGCCGCTGCGGGTGATCAAGCAGCGGCTCGACACGATGGAGGGAGTCGCCCCGCCCGAGCCCGAGGCGATGACCCGCAGCGAGCTGCTCCAGGCGACGGGGGCGGATGAGGGCATCCTCGCCGAACTCGAGGACTACGGGCTGGTGCGCCGTGCCCGTCACTACGGCACCGAGGCGGTCCTCGTGGTCCGGTCGGCGGTGGCGCTGCGCGAGTACGGCATCGAGCCGCGGCACCTGCGCGCGGTCAAGGCGGCCGCCGACCGGGAGATCTCCCTGGTGGAGCAGGTGGCGGCGCCGCTCGCGCGGCAGAAGGGGAGCCGGGAGCCCGCCCTGCAGGCCGCCCGCGACGTCGCCGCGCACATCGCGCGGCTGCACGCGACACTGGTCGAAAACGGACTTAGCGAGGCCGGACTGGCATCGGGAGCGCCTGCCGCGGGTACACATCCGACAGCGTCCGAAGCCCCGGGGCTGCGCTCGGCTTCCGGGCGGTAACGGGTGTAGTTTGGCAAGAAGAGTGGTTCGGTGCGCTTGGCCTCGCTTAGCGCGTGTGAGGACGGAGCTCTAGTGCGGCGGATGGAGGTCGTCGGCGTCCGAGTCGAGATGCCGTCCAACAGCCCGATCGTCCTGCTGAAAGAAGCGCAGGGGGACCGTTACCTGCCAATCTGGATCGGGGCGGTGGAAGCGACCGCGATCGCCTTCGCCCAGCAGGGGATGGTCTCGCTGCGGCCGCTGACCCACGACCTGTTCCGCGACGTGCTCGAGGTGCTGAACGTCCAGCTGCGCACCGTGAACATTACCGCGCTGCGGGACGGGATCTTCTACGCCGACCTCGTCTTCTCCAACGGGGCGGAGGTGAGCGCCCGGCCGTCGGACTCGATCGCGCTCGCGCTGCGGACCGGTGCGACGATCTTCGCCTCCGACGAGATCCTCGACGAGGCCGGCGTCGCCATCCCCGACGAGCAAGAGGACGAGGTCGAGAAGTTCCGCGAGTTCCTCGACACGATCTCGCCAGAGGACTTCGGCCGCTCGACCTGAGCGG
>JASHPP010000129.1 GCA_030038035.1 Trebonia sp. | reverse complement strand
GACAGCGCCAGCGCCGCGACGCCCCAGCGCCAGTCCGCCGATCGCAGCACGTCCCCGAGACTGGCCCTGGCCAGTTCGCCGGCCAGCAGGTAGATGGCGGCGACGCTGGCCACCAGCGTTACCACAGTGCGCGGCCGGATGCGCTCAAGCTGCACGGGGGTGACTTCGGCGCCCGGCACGGCCGCCAGCAGTATCGTCCTGACGGCGGGCAGGACGTCACGCCGGCGGCGCATCGCCTTCCTGGTGGAACGGGCGAGCGCGACCGGCTGCAGCAGCGGCAGCACGGCCACCAGCTCGCTCCCGCCCACCCGCTCAACCGCCAGCTTCGCGGACCTGTCCGGCCCCACGAACAGCGCGAGCTCGGCGATCAGCTGGGCTATGTCCAGGTGTATTTGCAGGTCGCTCGCGGCCACGTCGCCGTCGCCAGGGTCGAGCAGCAGGACCTGGCCGCCGGCGGTGAACATGATGCGGTCGGCGGTGAGCGCGCGGTGGGTGACGTGATGCGCGTGCAGCCGGGTCACCGCGTCCCAGACGCCGCCGAGCTCGGCGTCGGTGCACCCGGGATTCCGCTGGCTCAGCGTGGTCCCGTCAAAGTGGTCAAATGCCAGCACGGCGGCTTCGGGTCCGACCCGCACCAGCGTGCGCAACCGAGGCGTCGGCACGCCGGCGTCTTCGGTCGCGTAAGACAGCAGGGCCCTGCGCTCGACCGTACGGTCGACCGACAGCGGGGCGTTGCGTGACACCTGTCGCCGCACCCAGAGCCAGCGGTACAGCCGGTAGAAGGCGCCGGCCGCCTGCTGGTCCCTGTCGTACACGACCACGTCGAGCTGGCCGCCGTCCTGCGTGGTCACCGCGTAGTGACGGGATCCGGCCGCCCCGGGACCGGGCTCGCGCACCCGCCGGATGGCGGTCACCGCCAGGTCCCCGGCGGACAGCGCCGCGGCGATCTCCCGCGCCGGGGGACGCTGCGATGTCGAGCCCGCGCCATACCGGACGGCGGAGCCGATGGCGCGGCCGGCCAGCAGCGTGATCAGGATGGGCAACACAGTCGTGTGCGACGCCGCCAGCTGCACGATCGCGTACACGCCGATCGCCAGCCCGAACGCATTCCGCCAGCTCGGCCGTCCGGCCAGCCCGATCATGGTGACATAGGCGACAAGGCCGCACAGGTAGGGGTCGAGCGCGTCGACGTGGCTGACACCCGGGCGCGACATGATGATCGCGTCGTAGAGGCGCGCGGCGGCGGGACGCGTGAGCAGGGTGTTGGTGACATCGGCCGCGGCGCCGGCCAGCAGGCCGGTCGCCGCCGCCTCGACGACGTGGCGGACCTGACGCCGCAACAGCTGGGAGACAGCCAGCGCCACGGGCAGGATCAGCAGCGCGAACAGCGCGATCGGGGGAGCGACGACGAGCAGGGCATCCGGCAGCCGCTTGCTCGCGCCAACGATGTCGGTCTCCACCCCCGAGGTTGTCGCGCTGGCGGCAACGGCGGCCACCGCCAGCACGAAGATCCAGGCGCAGGACACGATGCAGCGCAGCGCGTCGCCCGGCTTGCGGATCCGGCGCTCCAGCTGATCAGTGACCTGAATCACGCTCGGCTGCGTCACGGGACGATCGTTTCACCTGACCCGCGGTCGCAGCGACGCAGCACCCACATCGGGGGCACAAGGTATGGTGACGACGCGGGCGCCGACCACCTTTCCAGCGGCCCCGCGGTGACCCGACGAGGAGGTCGTGCTGCGGTGACCGGCGTGGTAGGGCCTGGCGAGGGCCATGCGCGATTCAGCGCCCGCGGTAGCGTCATGTACTTCAAGGCCCTGGCCGAACAGGACGGCGGCGACCTGTCGCTGATGGAGCGCACCCTGCCGCCCGGCGGACGGCGCCCGCCCGCGCACCGGCACACCAACTGCTCGGAGGCCTACTTCGTGCTCGACGGGCTCGTGTCGGTCGTGATCGAGGATCAGGAACTGCGGGTCGGCCCGCAGGAATTCGTGCTGGTGCCGCGGGGCACCGCGCACACATTCGGCAATGCCGGCGACCGCCCGGCCCGGCTGCTGGTGATCCATGCCCCCGCGATGGATGCCTATTTCGCGGCCCTGCATGAGTTGTGGAACAGGGACCAGCCTCCCTTGCCCGAAGAAGAGCGAGCCCTCATGAGCCGGTTCGGCATGGAGCCGGCCTGACCGCACGGCCGGTGGCCGCGAAAACAGGTCGACGGTTTGCCGGAGCCTTGACACAGTGGTCCGCGTGGGTGACTTCGATCTCGTCACCGCCGGGGACGTACGGCTCATGCAGGGCCTGGCCCAGCGTGTCACCGCCGTCCGGCCCGATCTGGTCAATAGCGACGCGACGTTCGGGGAGCTGGCCTGGATCTGGGGTAAGGGGCATGCCTGCGACGGCGGGACCTGGCCGTGCCGCCTGTGGTTTTCCGGCGGTGAGCTGGTCGCGTGGGGCTGGGCGTATCTGCCGCACCGGGTGCGCAGAAGCGACGGGTCGGTGCAGGATGTCACTGGCGCCTATCTGGGATATCAGGTCCATCCCCGCCAGGCGGAGCTGGTTGACGACGTGATCGACTGGTACGACGCCATCGCGGCTGGCGTTGAGCGCACGGTGCTGCCGCGGATGGCCGACGAGTTCGCGGTGAAGCGATGGCAGGCGCACGGATACCAGACCGACCCGGCCTCGCTCGGCGACACCGGGTCGTGGACTCAGCTCAATGAGCGGGACCTCACCGACGTGGCACGGCCGGCGCTGCCGCATGGGTTCCGGTTCCGCAGCGCGGGAGAGGCCGGGCCTGAGGCCGCGGTCCGGGCCCACGTGGATGCGTGGGCTCCATCGACGTACACAGCGCAGGGTTACGAGGGCGTCCGGCGGACGGCGACCTACCGCAGCGACCTGCACGTCCTGGTGGAGGCGCCGGATGGGACGATGACGGCATCGACGATCATGTGGCTGGATGAGGCCAACAAAACCGCCGAGTTCGAGCCTGTCGGAACGCATCCGGCCTACCGGCGCCTGGGACTGGGCACTGCGATGCTGCTGTACGGGATGCATCTGGCGCGGGACGCCGGAGCCGCTCACATGACGGTCGCGTGCCTGGGGGCGCCCGGGCATCCGCAGGCGCGCGGGCTGTACTACGGAGCCGGCTTCCGGCCGTTCACGCGGGACGCGCCGCTGATCAAGCCTGCTGCGCAGCTAAGGTAGTTCGCAGGACTAACGCGTCCCCAAGGCCGGGTACCCCGCCGCGCGGCTGCGCCGCGGCGGTGTCGGGCCGATGCAAGGACTCGGTGATAGCTATGCAATACAGCAGGCAATACGTGGTCGATTTGTTTCGTCGCTGGGGATACCCGCAGCTGGCTGATGAGGCGTCGCGGGACCTGCCCGATCCGGTTGGTCTCGATGAGCTCCAGACATGGAGCCTGGGGCATGGTCTTTCCCATGACGACATAGTCAGCCACCTAGGGGGCAGCTCCTGAGTCGGCGATTTCTGCCCAGGTCTTAGCGTGAGTCGAGGAGCGCGGCCAGACGCGCGGGGGCAACGGCCCGGTAAGCGTCCCTGCACAGCTCGGCGATCTCCGCCCAGTCGACGTCACCGTCGAGCCGCACGCTGATCCAGCCGCGGCCACCCACGTACGGCGGGCGGAAGAACCGGGACGGTGCCTCGGCGATCAGCTCGCCCTGCGCGCCGGGCAGGCCCGCGCACCACAGGTGCGGGAAGTCATTGTCATGGTGGCCGAAAGCCCACAGCGTCGCGAACGACTTCTTGCCGGCCACGAAGAACGTCGGCGCCCCGTGGCTTGGCCGCTCGGTTACCTCGGGCAGCGGAAGGCAGATCGCCCGCAGGCGCCCGGCAGGGTCAAGCTCGGCATGGTCAAGCTCGGCATGGTCAATGCCCACACGATCACTCCGTCCGGCCCGGTCACGCGTTCGTAAGTCGTAGTGCTTCAGGCGCGGCCACAGCGTCCGCCAGGACGCGCGGGGACCGGTGCAGACGCTGATCGCGATGTCGTTCCAGTCGTTCTTCACCTGGTCAGGCGGATTGTAGACGGTCAGCACGCGGCAGCTCGCGAAGTACGGCCTCACCTGATCGAGCGCGTCCACCACCAGGACCGTGCGGTCCGATGCGTCACCGGG
>JASHPP010000817.1 GCA_030038035.1 Trebonia sp. | reverse complement strand
ACTCTCTCATCGCGAAGTCGTCGCAGATCAGCACGGCGGTCCTGGCGAGCTTGCGGACGCGCGCCTCGAAGCTGCGGTCGGCGTGCCCGCCGGCCAGGTGGGCCAGCAGCCGGGAGCAGGTGGTGAAGGCGACGTCGTAGCCGCGGCGGCAGGCCTGGTGTCCCAGCGCGGCCGCCAGGTGGGACTTGCCCACCCCGACCGGGCCGTAGGCGATGATCCCTTCCCCGGCGCCGATGAACTCCAGCCGGGCCAGGTCGCGGATGGCCGCGGCGGGCAGCTCGGGGTTGTAGCCGAAGTCGAACTCTTCCAGGGTGGCCCCGGCGGGGAAGCCGGCCGCCCTGATCCGCCGGGTGATCTTGGCGGCATCGCGGCGGGCGAGCTCGTCCTCGCACAGCACCTGGAGGAACTGCGCGTGCCCGAGGGTCCCGGCGCGGGCCTCGGCCAGCCGGGCATCGATCGTGTCCAGCATGCCGGACAGGCCCAGTGCCTTCAGGACCGGGGCGAGCCCGGCCGGGCTCCCGGCGGCGGTCATGGCTGCTCACCGCCGAATGCGGCCGGGCCGCGCAGCCAGGCTGGCACGTCGATGCCGGGCAGCGGCAGCTGGACGCCGTCGTGCTCGGTGCCGGCCGCCAGGATGCCCTTGACCGTGCGGTAGGACGGGTCGCCGGCCTCGATGGCCCGGGCGCAGGCGGCCTCCAGCCGGCCGTCGCCGTACCGCTGGCCCAGCCGCAGCACGCCCTGGGCCTGCCGCAGCCGGAACAGCGCGTTCACCGCCAGCAGCTCCCCGACCAGGGCGGCGCACGCCGGGCCGGTCATGCCCGCCTGGGCCTGGCACCAGGCCGGGGTGCGCATGAAGAACCCGGCCCTGTGCTCGGGCAGGTCAGCCCAGTCGGTGCGCCGCCCCCGCGGGGTGAACAGGTGGGTCTTGACCAGCTCCCCGTCCAGGTAGAACTCCACCATGCCGGCGGTGGCCCGCGCGTCCAGCCGCTTGCCGATCAGCCGGTAGGGCACCGAGTACAGGGTGCGGCCCACGATCACGTGCGCGTCCGGGGCGACCTTGGGCCGGCTCCAGGTAGCCGGCTCGAACGGCTGCTCCGGCAGCGGCCGCAGCGCGGGCGCCTCCTCGGCCGTGAACACCTCGGCCACGGTGCGGCCCTCCAGCGGCCGGGGACGGCGCTGCCCGGCCACCTGCACGCACCAGGCCTGCGCGTCGGCGGTCATCGCCGCCAGCGAGCTCCAGCTGCGCCCGGCGAAGAAGCTCGACCGGATGTACCGCTGGTGCGCCTCGATGACCGCCTTGTCGCGGGGATGGTAGGCCCTCGCCGGGTCGACCAGCACGCCGTAGTGGCGGGCCAGCTCAGCGTAGGCGCGGTTGATCTTCGGGTCATACAGGTCCGGCTTGCACACCCCGGCCTTGAGGTTATCCGGGGTTATCTTCGCCGGCACCCCGCCGAAGAACTCGAACGCGGCCACGTGCGCCTCGGTCCAGGCCCGCTGGGTCATGCTCACCGCAGGGAGGATGAACAGGTGCCGCGAGTACGGCAGCACCATCGAGAACGCCCACAGCCGGCGCCGCCGGCCCGACTGCGGGTCCGGCCACATCCCCATGTACCCGTAATCCACCTGGGCCTCGGCGCCCGGCGCGCACGGCGGACGGTGCATCCGCACCTCGCCGGCCCCTGCCCCGGCCGGGAAGTGCGCCCGCACGTACCGGCGAACGCTGGCCACGCTCGCCTCCAGGCCCTGCTCGCCGGCCAGCCGCTGGTGGATCACCGACACCGGCACCACGGGCAGCAGCTCGGCGATCCGGTCATGGTGCACCGCGATCTCCCGCCACGACACCTGACGGATCCCGGTGCCGGCGATCTGCGGGAACCAGCCCCGGGCCAGCGCCCGCCACTGCTCCTCAGACACCGGCGGCCCGCCCGGGCTCATCGCGGCCGCCTCCGCCGCGGCCACGTACCGGCGGACGGTCTTGACATCCACCCCCAGGCTCCGCGCGACCCCGGCCTTCGGCCGGCCCGCGTACCAGTGCTGCAGGATCTCCGTGACATCGACCATCGTGAACGTCCTCCTTGCCATCTCGGTCCTCCGTCCACAAGCGGACGAAAGACACATTCAGCTCGAAGGACCAGGAACGGAACCCCCGCGCCCACGGCGCCTAGGGAAAACGCTGATCGAGGGGGTAGGGAATTACCTGATCGAGGCGGCCCCCTGACTAGGGAATTTCGTGATCGTCAGCAGGCTCGGTGCCCGGTACGTAGAGGGGGTTGGTGACCGCCTCAACAAGGTCGGCCTGACTTGGGCCACGATTTGATCTTGGCGGGTATCGCGGGCGCTGACCTGACCTGGTTTGGCACGGCTCCCATCGCTTCCGGCCTCCCCGCCCAGCAGCGACGAGGCCCGTCGGCCTGCGCCAGAGAGGAATGAGGTATAGAGCCAGCAACTACAAAGCGGAAAAATTGAATGGAGTCGGCCGTGGCGGCTTCCTAAGTTTTCGGACTGCCTCAGCGAATTTGGCCATACGCTCGCCGTCTGGTGCCCCTGCCCATTGCCTCAGCGCAGACCAAACTGCGGCGCGCATCTCACAGGCCTGGACGACTTCTTTGCCCAGAAGATCGCTTTCAGGTACAGTCTGTGCGCATCGTACTGCATAAGCAGCCCACTGGCGAGTCTTTGCCATTATATTCGAGGCGTTCACATTCTGTTGATCTCTCGCGAGCCGACCACATTGGTAGCCTAGGTAATTGAACATAGCATCCGTCTGATTGATCACGTGTTGGGTTGCATTGAAATCTCCGAGGTCAGGTACATATACAGGATCATGGATGTTCGGATATGATATCGACCGCACCTCGCGGCCGAATGATTCAATCCAGTTACGGCGGCTTTCGACTGCTTCTCTGCGAGTCTGCCATTGCCGATAGAAGCGCCCAAGTCGGATCGCCAGTTCCCAAGCGTGCTCTTCCTGACGCCACCATTCCTCAAATCTCGCATGCGTCACTTTTCCAGCATTACCTGTCGCACGCCGCCGCCACTCTCTTTCTACATGGCCGGCGCTATCTTGAAGGAGAGCTCTAAGATGTAGATACAACTCATATTTAGGGACGTTTACGGTTGCGGGCAGTGGTCGTCCGTAAACTCTAGTCTCAAACGCCCTGAAGCATTTATAGCCACGCAATCCGACAAGATCCGGATCTCCCGCCTGCAGCCAATATCGCTTAGTCCTCAAGAAGTCAATGTCTTCGCCATAGCGCAGGGCAAGTTCCAATTCAGAAACCGCGGCGTAGGCATGGTCTCGATACGACGGAATTTCCTGCGTACCGCCAGTTCGCTTATCGACGGCCATCACTAGAGCGTATAGACACGCTGCATTGTAATGTTCAAGCCAATTTGTCGATCGTTCCGCAATATATCCTATTGTTTCTAGTTCAGTCTCAATGCGTCCGGGCGTCCAACCGTTTTTAAGTGGCATGTCGAGCAAAGCTAGTCTGTACCGGATAGTGAGTTGAGCTTGCCGGACCGCCGTCAATGTAAGGGAGGCAGAACCCCGTAGGCCGAGATATCGCCCAATTGACCATTTTAGCGAAATCGCGAGCCTCTGCGCTTCCAGCTCCGCGCATTCAAGCATAGAGCGTTCAAGTGCCACAATGCGCTTTTCAGGGTCAGCACTGCGAGCTGGGGCCTGGAGAAGCTGATCCCAGATCCTCTTCGAAGTCAAGGAAGACATTGTCGCTGGATAGCGTTCTCTCAGGCTGCTCGCGATTAGCCGCCGTATTTCTAGAAGTTCTACTGTTCGCAGTGGACGCATCTCTACGTGCGCCGTATGACCGGTCCTCATCTGCGATACCCTCATAGCTCCCTGTTGCTCGATGGCTAGCCATTCTCGCAATTCAGGCCAGTCTGGATAGAGTAGTTCCCGAGCTAGCGGAATACCAAGCGCTAGCACGATCACATACCTATACCAAATCACGAAGGGGTCGCGCTTGCCCTTTCTGTATATTCGTATACGCGGCCATCGCACATGCATCCCTCTGGGGAAAAGCTGATCGACGAGCTTAAAATACGTGTAGAGGGCATCAGGATATAGGCCTAGGCGTTCATACAACTGACCCACATCATACCGCATGTCAATGTTATTGGCGTCTATAACAAGCGCTCTGTGGTACAGACTCAGGGCCTCGTCATATCTCCGCTCGGCAACCATCTTCTTTGCCCGTTGGTAATCGCGGAAAAGCGTGACCGGCATAACCCTGTTACGCCACGAGGACCATGGAACCTTGCCGCATGCCTTTGTCTGCGGCAAGATATGCGCTACTGCTGCATATGCGCCGCGCTGGAGGGCGCGCTCGAAGCTGGTAGACCACTGGGTTTCAAGCTCAATAGCAAGGCCTGGAAGCCGTCTTACCTGTACCGCCACTCCATACTTAGGGTTTTGATCCTGCATTCTGAGCGACGCATAGACAATAAAAGCTCGGCGTGGGAAGGCATAGGAGATCGCCGCGGCGATCAATCCGCGCCAACCTGATGCTGTCGGAACTCTAAGCACTTCAACCAGATGCTCAGGTTCGAGGTCCCCCGGAACAGTTGTTAGCTGATACAGCTTAGGTAGGCTCATATACTCGCGGAAGGCGACATCGAGTGGGTGAGTATCAAGCTCGTTCCCACTTGCGTTGTCTATGGGCCGAACTTCTATACGCGCCCCCCAGACTGCCAGATATTCAAGGCAGACCCATCGAACGCTAATCAACACAAGTACCAGGACAAACCATTCGATGGCCGGGCCTGGTGTAAGACGATCTTTTGATACATGCTCAACTCCCGAACTAAACGCCTGGGTGATCATGAGCGGATTGTGCGGACGCGATACCGCTCCGATCAGGAACAGGCAAAGGACGCCGCTAAGCCATAGGATGTTAATAACGAGCCACGTCCACCGTATGGACGGATTTCTGGCGTATACGCCTGCTGCAGATAGTCGGTTTCTCATCGAGGCCGCTCCAGCCAATCCAGCTAATTATGTGTAACCTTATTCACGGCGCATGCGGTGGCGTCCTGATCGACAACGGTTGCAAAGATGACAGAGGATAGCGCCGAAACTCCACGGTAAGACGCCGCCGCTCAGCGATGATCAGCAATTAAGAAATACGCCCAAGTTCCTACCTTATCGACCGCACTTCCTCATGCACTCACTGTTGAGAGCCTTAGCTTACGCTAAAGGTGTCCGCACGGAAACCCAGCCGTAACACCTGGGCAAGATCCTCGTGACCCATGCGGCGGCCGCCAGGAGCGGTAAGTCGGATCAGGTATCCGATGGAACCATCGATACGAAGTAGGTGCGCCGATACTCGTGGAGCCTACAGGGATCGCAGGAGAAGGCATTCTGAGTTTGATCAGGGCGATAATCGTGTCACTGGCGGGTCGTGCTAGTACTCCAGCAGCACTAACATTGACGTCGAACGTAAGTTCGGCGATGGCGTCAGACGGATTACTTCAACATCTGTCGTGAAGCAGATTGTGAAGGGTCGACCACTACCACGCGAACGCTCTCCGGCCATCAAGCAGCTGCCCGGCCTGCAGGACAGCACGCCAAACCCGCACCTGTAGTCTTCGCCGGGTACGACGCCGAAGATGGTGGAGGCGATCGCCGCCGGCCTGTCCGCGCTCGACCCGTCGCATCGGGCGTACTACCAGGCCAACGCCAAGTCGTTCATCGCCAGCCTGGCGGCCTGGACCAGCGCGATCGCCAGCTTCAAGGCCGCCTACCCGGGCACCCCCGTCGCGACGACCGAGCCGGTCGCCGACTACATGCTGGAAGCGGTGGGCGCGGACAACATGACGCCATGGGCCTTCCAGGCCGACATCATGAACGGTGTCGACCCGTCGCCGCAGGACGTGGCCATCGAGCGGAGCCTGTTCACCGGGCACAAGGTCAAGGTGTTCCTGTACAACCAGCAGGTGACCGACCCGCTGACCGAATCGCTTATTACGCTGGCACAGCAGAACGACATCCCGGTGGTCGGCGTCTACGAGACGATGCCGGTGCCCGGGTACGACTACCAGACCTGGATGCTGACCGAGGTGCAGGACCTGCGCAAGGCGGTCACGGACAAGGTCTCTACCGAGCACTCGTGAGGACCGTGATGTCACAGGAAGCAACGCAGCAGATAACGGGTCAGGCCGACCTGCTCAGGCAAATTCGTCCTGCTGCGGTTCGGCAACAGTTTACGCGGCGCGGTGGTGTACGTAGAAGACCTGTTCAGCAACAGATACCGGGAGCGACGCGCGGAGATCGACCGGTACGGCGAGGCGATCGAGTACATGCGTAACGCCGTGCTGAGTCCGCGTGATTCACTGAGCCCCATCAGCGAAATCAAGCGACTGCATGACTCGCGCAGGCCAGACTAGGGTCGGCCGCATACGGCAGAGAACGTTCACCGAAGCAGGGACAGGCGATGAGAAGATCTTTCACTCTCAGTGCCATGAAAGGTCGGTTCGCCGATGACTCGGCTCAGAAGCGGACAGGAAGCTCACTAAGCACGGAGAGCGGTAGCTGTGTCGAGGTCGCTCGTTTGTCCAGAGGGGAGATAAGAGTTCGGCGCAGGGAGCCGAGAGGCGCTTGCCTCAGGTTCACCCCTGAGGAATGGGATGCCTTCATGATCAGCGTCCGCAAGGGGGAATTCGACCACGTGGAGCCAGGCTCTCCCACTCGCGCAGATGAGGCACATTCGGTGCCATCGCAAGCGGCAACTGGATCTGACAGGCAGTTGCCGGGTCCCTCCGGTTTCTGGGACCGCGTTCTCAACGATGAGAACAGAACGCTGAGACTCGGTTATCTAATTCGACAGGCCGCCTTGGTCATTGCCCTCATCGTGATCGTACTTTACCTCCTCATATATAGAGCCCCGCTCGATATCAAGGTCGGGATCAGTTCATGCTCCGCGATGCTGATCCTCATCGGGCGTCTGCTCGGCGCCTATCGAAGGGGTAAGAAATCACGGCGCTAGGCGAGCGCGCGATCTGCCCGCGCTCGAGCCAGTCCAGGCTGTCAGAGTGGTCCACTTGGGATCACCACAGCCAACGTGCGCCATACGCATACAGGTTGAGCTTGCTTGCGAGCTGCTTGGAGCAAAGGCTCGCGGCTTTGATTAAAGCCTTGGGCCCTCTGGTGTGGATCAGGCAGACGCCGTTGTCGGTAAAGTCCGGCACCTTGATCACCCGTGCCCACGGACTGCGGTTGAGGCTGTTGGTCACATGGTCCCGGTACTTCTGGTCAGGGTCGGTGCCCGGTACGTAGAGGGGGTTGGTGACCGCCTCAACGAGGTCGGCGACCCCGCGGGCCCAAGCTCGCGGCCAGCGCGGCAACCGCCCGGCGCTGCCGTCGGCGGACAGGCTGGCCGCGTGGTCCTCGACCGCGTCGTGGAGCAGTGCGGCGCATACGATCTCGGGATCATCGAGGCGGCAGTGACAGGTGATCCGCAACGGCCACGCGCAGCAGATGGTTGACGTACGGCTCGTGCTGGCGCCGGTCGGCGGCATGCAGTTCCCCGGCGAGCCACAGCGCCCTTTCGGCGTCTCGCCAGCCGGGCTCGTCTAGGAGTCGGGTGGCCTCGGCGGCGAACCGCACCCGCAGTCCCTGCTGGCCGTAGACCGACGTGATGGCATGCAGCGGCATCATCTTAGCGAGCTGCCTGTCGGCACTGCTCATGCCCGGATCGCCGCCTTCCTGGCTGGCTGCCCGCGTGGCCGGGTCAGCCGCGCGGCGTTCCCGGTCAGTCGCATGCCAGCTGGTGAACAGTGCGCCGACGGCACAGAGGACCCGGTCGCAGGCCTGCGCGACCGCGAGCGTGGCGAACCGGCCACCGCGTTCCAGACGGCCCAGGTAGCTGGTGTCATAGCGCGCCAGTAGGCCCAGGGCGCACAGGGAAAGCCGCCGCTCGTCCCGGAGTGCGCGCAGCTCCGCGCCCTACCGGTGGACCGCAGACCAGTCCAGTGTCAGAACTCGCCGTTGCCGTCCCATGGGTCTCTCCCATGACACTTGCTCGTGACAATTCCCCATCGGGCGAGGACGTTCCGTAGTAATACCATGATCTCATCCAAGTCTGCGTCCTTTTTGCCGCCTCTGTAGCGCGGGACATGACTTACGGACCTCTGACGAGACACCGCTTGCAGCCGGGACACGCTCGCCAGCGCTGGATCAGACCGTTATGGCCGCAGTCTCCTGCTGCTCCCGGCGTTACCCTCCGGCCAGCTGCCGGAGGAGGCTGGCCGACTTGTCAGGCGGGAGGGCAACCGCCTGCAGCTCAGTGAATGCGCGGACGTACCGTTCGACGTCGCGTTGCCAGTCGAGCAGGATGCCGCCGGACAGGCTGGCCAGCTTCACCACGCCAAGACCGGAGGCCTGCGCGAACCCCAGGACCACGGCCGGGCCGGTACCGATCCCCGGGTGCGCCCCCGCCGCGAACGGCAGCACCTGGACGGCGACCCGCGCATTGTTTTCGCTGATCGCGGCAAGATGGGCAAGCTGGGCGCGCATCAGCGCGGTTCCGCCTACCGCCTGCCGCAGCGCCCCTTCCGTGACGACTGCCGACACCGCGGGGCCGTCGGGTGCCAGCACCTGCTCCTGGCGGGCGGCCCAGGCGCTTGCGAGCCTGGCTTCAAGACCGGCCGGAACGCCCGGGTCGGTGCCGGCGATCGCCTGCGCGTAGCCCGGCGTCTGCAGCAGCCCGGGTACCTGCTGAGTCTCATACACCAGCACCTCGGCGGCGACCGCCTCCAGGATCAGGTAGTCCTCCAGCGCTTCCGGCAGCACGTCGCTGTAGTCCTGCCACCAGCCGCGTGCCCGCCGCGGATCCCCGATCGCTTCCAGCTCGCGGGAGGCTTCCTCCGCCACGCCGTACTCGGCGAGCAGGTCCCGCAGGTCACGGCGCGAGATGCCGCGATGCCCGGTCTCGATCCTGCTGATCTTCGACCGGTCGCAGTCCAGCACCCGGGCGGCATCTGCCAGGTCGTAGCCGAGGTTTTCCCGGTAGCGGCGCAGCACCGCCCCGAGCAGCCTGCGCCGTGCGGGCGGTGTACCGGTCATCGTGCCTTCTTCCAGTCGTCGATTCGCCTGTGCCGCGGCTACGGGGCAGCCTGCGGGATGCGGCACGCCCGCAGCAGGAGAGCACAATTCCGCGGCAGGACCCGGGGCTGGCCGGGCCGGATGCATCAACGCTCAGCTCCGGGGTCCTCGTCAAGCCGAGGCCGGAACGGCGCCGCGCGGCGGGACCCTTCAGGCGCCCGCACTGATGGTTACGCAACCCCCGGGCCGCGACCTCGCCCATCAGGCCACCGTCCGTCCCTGCATCCCCTCCGGCCCGGTAATGCAGCCGATCCCCTGGCGGGCGGAGGAGAATGCCCGCTCGACTCTGCGCGAGCCTGGGCACAGCAGCGCGCTTGACGCCGGGACGCGCCGGCCAGCCAGGCGCCTGCGTGGCCGTCCGCCCGAGGGCCCTGCCGTCTCCTGCGGAATGCAGAAGGGCGGCGAGTTGGATGCCGGCGAACGCGGTGAAGCCGGCGAACGCGTTCAGCGGTTGGCTGCCGGGGGCGGCGAGGGCCGTCGCGGATTCCCTGGACGACGGGCACGTCCGCGGAGGTGTCCAGCGGAGCCCGGCCAGCGGACCGGGTCCGGCAAGCCGACAGCGTTCCCGTATGCCGGAAACCGTCATGATTGACGGCCTGGAGGAGTGGCCGGCGCCAGGTCAGCGGCAGGCACATGAAGGTACACGCCAGGTCCGCGGAGCCGCGGCTAAGTCCTGCCGGAGCTCAAACCACGTGGTCGCAAGACCGCCGCCGCGCTCATAGCCCCACCGGGACGCCAGCGCATCCACCAGCCGCATCCCCCGGCTTCCCTCAGCCTCGCCGCCGGCGGGCCACAGCACCGGGGTGCCGTCCCCGCTGCGGTCGGTCACCTCGACCCGGACGCAGTCTTCCCCGGCCGCCACGGTCACCGTGACCTGCCCGCCCCGAACGGCCGATCCGCTGTGCCGCACGCTGTTGGTCACAAGCTCGCTGGCCAGCAGAAGAGCGACGTCAAGGCACGGGTGCGCCGGGCCGAGCACCCGGCCGGCGAACCCGCGGGCAGCCCGCACCTGCTCAGGCAGCGCCAGGATCGTCACGGCCTCCCGAACCGCCGCCCCGGACATAGGCCCGCCCTCCCTGGCGCGCGCCGGCCCGGGCATAGACCGGGTGCTGGCAGCGGGCGCCGGGCATATGCACGCCCGGCTCAGCCCCGGTCGTCAAGCCAGAACGCGCCCGTCATGGATCCAGTCCGCGGCCGTCCGCGGAGGCCGGCGGTCCGCGCCGCTGCCCGGCCACTCTGCGCAGGCAGCCGACGCCATCCGGGCCGGCCTGCCCGCCCGGCGGCCCGGCCGCCCCCGGGGACTCGCGCCGCGGTTATGACGGTCCGATTACGTGGCCCGAATGTGCGTCAGGTGACCGATGTTTCCCCGCCGCGGCCCGGGCACGATGGCGCCGGCCCCGGCCCGTAGCCCCCAGGAGGACGCGCGTGAAGAAGCTCTACTACCGTGAAGGCGGCCGGTATCGCAGATATCACCCCGAGCGGTCCGGCATTTCCATGACGGGCGTCCTGAAGCTGCTCCTGCTCCTGGCCCTGATCATGGTCCTCACGTCCCTCCTGCGCTAGCGCGCGACAGCGCGCCGCGCTGGGGCCGTGCCCACAATGCTGCCCGTCTCGCCATACCCGGATGCGCAGCCAGGGCAACCTCGCGGGCAGCGGCGAAACCGCGGAACGCGGGCAGCGGCGGCTGCCGACAATCCTGGTGCCCTGGCGCTTCCGTCTCCTCGGGCAGCCGGCCCGTGCCCGTCGCGACGACGAGGGTCTTCGCTCCGCAGTGGATGCGTTCGGGCCCGCTTCCAGCTGACCAGACGCCGGTGCCGGGCCAGGCAGCGAGCCCGGTTCGCGGCCCGGCCGCAGGCCGCAGGCAGCGGGCGCGAGCGCGGCTGCCACGGCCCGGTCAGCCGGATGCGGCTCGGGACGGGCCCCCTGGTGGCGCAAGACCGCGACATCGTGCCGGAGCGCCAAGATCTGCGCGTCTCGCAGCGCCGCGGCCCCGGCGGACAAGCCAGCCGGGCACCCGGGCTGTGAAGGAGTTCGCGAGGCGTAGCGGCGCGAACGCCGCGTGCGGGCCAGCAGGTCTGGCCCCATGGGGTTCCGGCACTGGACAGGCGCTTCCGCACCCGCGTACCGCCAGGAGCCGGGACCGGCGAGCCCGAGCCTGTCCGCGCCCGCCGGCGCTGTCCACGGCTCCGGGTATGCCGGGCAGCCAGCCGCCGCAGCCCTCTGGCTCGCAGCCGTGACGGCTGGTGCCGCAGGCCACCCGCGCCAGGGAGGCAAAGGCTCCGGACGGTCCGCAGGAACCCGGCTTCCCTTAAACCAGCCGGGGTGGGTGGTAGCAGCGATGCTCATGATCTTCCGCTGACTATGCGATGCCAGGGATGCGGGTTCCTAGTAAATGACTAGCCCGCGCATGGCCCGTTTATCTCATTAAGGTGACTATTACCGGAGGGTTTGGCAGCATTGCGGGACAAGAACGCGCTAAATGGGCTTAGTGGCGAGGTTCCCGCGGGCCCTGCGCTAAAGCGCCGGGGCGGCCGCGGGAGACCGAGGCCGTGCACCTGCTGCGAACGAGGAGAAAAGGCCCGTGTTTACCGTTTGGATCTGACGAGACCGATGCTGGCCTGGCACGACGGTAACAATGCTGAGAGGGAGAACCGCGATGCGCGACACCTGGACCTGAGATGATTCCCTAACCGTTTCACCTCACGCAAACGAGGGCGCCCGTCAGAAAATGGCGGGCCGCCCTCGTTTTGCGCAGGCGCGTTTAGGGTCCCCTCGTGGCGTGCGGTCCGGAATGTGATGGCCGCCGCCGCAGTTACGCGGCAAAGACCGGGGGCCTGCGGGGGCTGCTGACTCAGGTCCAGGTGTCACGCATAACAAGGGTTCCTTCCCTTCCTCGGCCCGCCCGGATCACGGGTGACCTGTTATCGCGACCCCACCCGAGTGGTCAGGCCGTGGCCTGACGTCTCTGTAAGGGACTTTATTGGATACGAAATGCAGTCGTCAAGTTACTCTAGGTGAGGCGATACGGCTTTCCCGGTGCGCCGGGCAGCGCCGGCAGGCATGGCGGCCGGTGTCGCGGACCTCGGCGGGGTTGCCGCCCGCGGTGCAGCGGGCGCAACGCCGGCCCGGGCGCCGTCCGGCTGCATGCCCGCGTGGCCGTTCAGGGGACTCGTGCCGCGGAAATGACGGTCCGCTTACGTGGTCCGGATGTACGTCAGCTGACCGATGTTTCCTTTCCGCGGGCCGGGCACGATGGCGCCGACTCTGGCTGCACTCCCGGGGAGACGCGCGTGAGGAAGCTCTACGACCGCAAGGGTGACTGGCATCGTGAATGTCACCCTGAGCCGGCTGGCATTTCCGGGAAGGGCGTCCTGACGGCGCTCGTGGTCCTCGTCCTGACCAGGGCCGTTATCGCCGAACCGGCAGGCAAACCCCGGCTTCGCCCGCAGGCGCTGGCTGGCGCATGGGCGTGACAGGGGAGCTTGAGAAGGCGCAGGACCTGCTTGCCTCCGGCGACATCCCAGGCCTGTTGGCGCACCTGCGCGCGGCAGGCGAGGCGCTGCCGCTGGGCGAGGTGGCCCGGCTAGTGGCGGGAGCCGCGCGGCTAGGCGGGCTCGATGACCTGGCACAGGCCGCCGCGGCAGTGGCCGGCGGCGAGGAGGTCCAGGGCACGCAGGACGTGCGGGCGCTGTACGACTTCGGCTACGCGTGCACCGAACACGGGGCGGCCTACCTGACCATCAGACCGCTGGCACGCGCACTGGAACTGGCGCCGGACGCCGCGCTCGTGCTCAGCGAGCTCGTGGCGGCCCTGGAAGCCGACGGGCAGCATGCGCGTGCCGTTTCCCTCCTGGAGGAGCACGAGCCGCTGATGGTGTGGCTGCACCGCTTCCAGTACGTCTACAACGCGCTCATGGCAGGCAGCCCGGCCAAGGCGGCCGACGGGTTCGGGCGGCTGCCCGAACCCCAGGACACCCGATGGATCCCGGCGCGCGACAAAGTGCGGCGCATGCTCGCCCGCGCCGACACGGCCCGCGCCGTGACCCCGCTCGATTACCGGGACCTGCGCGGCTGGCACTACGTCCTGACCGGCGGCATCCTGGCCAGCCTGTCACCGTACGGGTTCCACGACAGCATGACCGGCCGCTGGTGCTACCTCAGCGACTCCCCGGCGCGCTGCGCAGCCGCGCTGCAGCGGCTCGCGCTGATCCTGGCCGCCGCCGACGCCGCCCCGCAGTCAGTGTCGCTGCTGCCCGACCGCTCCAGCAAGATCCTCGGCACCGCGGCCGCCGCGACCCTCGGCCTGCCGGCGAGCGACTTCGACCCGGGCAAGCCCGCCGCGTACAGCCTCGTCGTCGCCTACGACCTGACCACAATCGACCCGGCCGCCGTCGCGGCGCTGCGTCAGCACGCCCCCGGCCAGATTCTATTCGAACGGGCAACGTGCTGGACCGATCCGCCCCGCGTCACCGCCGACGTCACCGGTCTGCTCGGCCAGATCGTCATCCCGCCGTGGGCCGGGCAGATACGCCGCCTCGACGACGGCACCGCCGGACAGGGCCCGGCAGACGACCGCCCGGCCGAGACCATCGCCGCCGAGATCGCCGCCGCGACCCCCATGCAGGACGAGGGCGACGGCAGCGCTCCCCCGGATCCTGACGACAACCTGCGCCGCTTCACCGAGGCGGTCACGGCCGAAGGCACGCGCGAGCGCGACGGTGGCTGGCTCGGCGGCGTCCGCGAGTACATTCCCGACGCCGGCCCGGTGCCCAGCAGCCGCTTCCTGTGAACCCGCCCGGCCGACGCTTATGCCCGGCCACAGGGCCGTACACAGGAAGCCGGGACCGCCGTAATCTGCGCTCTGCGCACTTGCCCCGGGCATAGGGATACGCGCAGCCACCCGGCACCGTCTAGCGGCGACTGCTTGCATGTCCATGTCATCGACGGATTCTCAGGGCGCAGCCCCGCTCCCCCCGCTTCCTTCCGGATGGTGACCCCATCCCGGACCGCGCCTTCCGCATCCCTTACCGCCACCTGGACCGTCCCGCCCGGAGCACCTGGCCAGCTGCACCCCGCGCTGCCGCCAAACAACTCGATCACTAGAAGACGGAACCGTTAGTGCACCGCCTTACCCGGCCGCCCTCGTCCGGGGAAATTCAAAGGAGCAAGGCGGACACGCGAGGGACGCGGCCCGACCCGGCGGCACCCGTCAGGCCGGGACATGACGCCATCCCGGCCCGTCCGTGACCGTCCGTTGAAACACCGACGGTGCGCACCGACCGTCCGCACAGCCCGGACGCCGTCCGCTATACGTCCGTAGACACCGCAACGTGGCGGTCTACAGCGCGACAAGGTGACACACCCCGGGACAAGCAAAACGGCCCGCCCTGCGCGAGAACCCGCAGCTAGGGGGCCGTTTTCGCAGGTGGTGGCAGGTCCAGGGTTCGAACCTGGGTAGGCGAAGCCGACGGTTTTACAGACCGCTCCCTTTGGCCACTCGGGCAACCTGCCGGGTACCGCCGAGTGTGGCGGCAGAGAGAAGAATAGCGGACAGCACGGCCGGTTGCGACGCGGACTATCCCGCAACCTCCCAACGTTCAGTGGCCATCGCGGCATCCGGCGTGGCGACCGAGACCGTACCCGTCTAACCTGAGGGTCATGCCCAGCGAGTCCAGCTTCGACATCGTCAGCAAGATCGATCGCCAGGAAGCCGACAACGCGCTCAACCAGGCGGCCAAGGAGATCAGCACCCGGT
>JASHPP010000128.1 GCA_030038035.1 Trebonia sp. | reverse complement strand
CGGCGCGCGCTCAAGCACCCGGGCGATCGCCCGGACCCCGCGACCCTCGTCATGCAGCCGGGCGATCTCCGCCCGCTCGGTGAATGTCAGCCGCGCCCACGACACCCGAACCTCCCAGAACAACCAGAACACGCCGAAACACCTACAAAATACGGTGTTGCGAAACATCCTGGACTTCAAGGTGTGCAAAGTCGCACGTGAGTGGCCCTTGTGACCAGCGGGACTGTGCCAGGGGCACCGCCCCGTCGGCGTGGCACACGGACGGTCGGCCGTACGGACTAGTGACGCGGCTTCGGCGCGCAACTCCCGTCACGATGCCGCACTTCGGTAGCCCCGGCGCCATGGTGCCACTTGGTGAACGGCCGACAGTGAGGCTGGTAGCGAGGGTGGCGGCGGTGGTGGTGGGTGCGGACCCCGGGGCTGGTGGCGCGGACGTGGACGGGGTGAGGTCAGGCGTGGGCGGTTTCGTGGTGGATGCGGCCCTCGGTCTGGGTGAGGGCGCGGCCGGTGCCGCCCCAGCGGAGCTGGATCAGCTCGGCGGCGATAGATACCGCCGTCTCCTCGGGCGTCCGGGCGCCCAGGTCGAGGCCGATCGGCGAGCGCAGCCGCGCCAGTTCTGGCTCGGTCATGCCGACAGCGCGCAGCCGTTCCAGCCGGTCCTCGTGCGTGCGCCGAGAGCCCATCGCGCCGATGTACCCGGCCGGGGTGCGCAGCGCGACCTCGAGGACGGGCACGTCGAACTTCGGGTCGTGGGTGAGCACGCAGATCACCGTGCGCGCGTCCACCTCGGCTCCCGCCAGGAACCGGTGCGGCCAGTCGACGATGACCTCGTCCGCGTCAGGGAACCGGGACCGGGTGGCGAAGACAGGGCGTGCGTCGCACACGGTCACGTGGTAGCCGAGGAACTTGCCGACCCGCGCGACGGCCGCCGCGAAGTCGATCGCGCCGAACACGAACATCCGCGGCGGCGGCGCGAACGAGTTCACGAACACGCCGAGCTCGTCGCCGCGGCGCTCGCCGTGCTCGCCGTAACGGCGGATGCCGGTCAGCCCCTGGGCCAGCATGCCGCGCACGTCGTCGTCGACGGCGGCGTCGAGCCGCTCGCCTGCCCCCAGGCTGCCCGTGCTCGGCCGACCGTCATCGTCCCAGATCACCCGGCGGGCGCCGATCTGGCCGGGACCTGAGATCACCGTGGCCACGGCCACGGGTTCACCGCGGTCCACGGCCGCGGTGATGTCGCCGAGTTCGGGAAAGCGCTGCCTGCTGACTGGCTCGACGAAGATGTCCAGGATGCCGCCGCAGGTCAGGCCGACGGCGAACGCGTCGTCATCACTGACCCCGTATGTCTGCAGCACCGGGTGCCCGCTCGCGGACACCTCCGTAGACAGTTCGTAGACGGCACCCTCGACACAGCCGCCCGACACGCTGCCGATCACCTCGCCGCCCGGCGCGACCGCCAGCGCTGCCCCGGGGTCGCGCGGCGCGCTGCGGAACGTCCGGACCACCGTGGCGAGGCCGAACGTCTCGCCCGACTCCCACCACTTGGTGATCGTGTTCAGGATGTCACGCAATACCCCACCTCACGGTTCTACCGCCTGCAACAACGGTACGCGAGGGCTCGCTATGCCCGCCAGGCTGGCGATCACTCGACGATCTTGGAGATCGGGATCTCCAGGATGTCCTGCGCGCCGGCCGCCTTGAGGGCGGGGATGAGGGTGTTGACGCCGCGCTTGGGGACCACGGTCTCGACCGCGTTCATGTGGCCCGAGGCGAGCGAGGTGATCGTCGGCGAGGACATCGCGGGCAGCATCTGGGTGACCGCCGCCAGCTTGACGGCTGGCACGTTGAGCTTGAGCAGCACGTTGCCGCGCGCCTGGATGGCGCCGCGCAGCAGCAGCGCGATGTCCTCCATCGCCCCCCGCTTGTCCTGGCTGGCGTAGGACGACGGGCAGGCCACCAGTTCGGTGTAACTGGTCAGCAGGGTGTCCAGGATGCGCAGCCCGTTCTTGCGTAGCGACGACCCGGTCTCGGTAAGGTCGACGATCGCGTCCACGATGTCAGGGACCTTGGCCTCGGTCGCTCCGTACGAGGGGACCACCATCGCCCGCACGCCGTGCTCGGCGAGGAAGCGCGCGGTCAGCGACGGAAACTCCGTCGAGATCCTGATGCCCTCAGGCAGGTCGGCGGCGGTCTTCCAGGGCGAGCCGTCCGGCACCGCGAGCACCACGCGCACCGGGTTAGACGTGGCCTTGGAGTACTGGAGCTCGCCGAGCGAGACGACGTCCGCTTCGGTCTCGGTGATCCAGTCCCGGCCGGTGATGCCGATGTCGAACAGCCCGCGCTCCAGGTAGGACGGGATCTCCTGCGGGCGCAGGAACCGCACGCGGTCGATGCGCGGGTCGTCGATCGAGGCGTGGTAGTCGCGGTCGGATGCCCGCTGGACGGTGAGGTCGGCGGCGTCGAACAGGTCGAGGGTGGCCTTTTCCAGCGAGCCCTTGGGCAAAACCAGTGAAAGCATGGGGAAAGTCTCTCTCATCGCGGCGGGTGAGGGGCGGGGGACATGGGGGATCGGGCGACCGCGAGCAGCCAGGAGCCGCAGGCACCACAGGGGCAGGTGCGCCGTCAAGGCGCAGCCGGGCTAGCGGGGACAGTCTCCCCGGAGCAGGTGCGCCGTTAGGCGCAGCCGGGGGGTCCGGGGGGTCGCCCCCGGACTAGCAGCGACGAGCCGCAGGCACCACAGAGGCAAGTGCGCCGTTAGGCGCAGCCGGGGGGGTCCGGGGGGTCGCCCCCCCGGACATCAATGTCGGCGGATGGAGCGCAGCAGGAGCGCGGTGTCCAGCGCTGCCACGACCGCCTCCCATCCCTTGTCCTCGCTGCTGTCAGGCAGCCCGCACCGATCGCGGGCCTCCTGCAGGGTATTACACGTCAGCACGCCGTTCCCGACGGGAGTTCCCGCGTCAAGCGCCACCCGGGTCAGCCCGGCGGTCACCGCGTCGCAGACGTACTCAAAGTGCGGGGTGCCGCCGCGAATGACCGCGCCGAGGCACGCCACGGCGTCGAAGTGCCTGGCCAGCTCCGCCGCCACGACGGGGAGCTCGACCGCGCCGGCCACGCGGACCACGAGCACGTCTTCGACCCCGCAGGCCTTCGCCGCGGCGCTGGCCCGGTCAACCAGGGAATCGGCGATTTCCGCGTGCCACCGCGTGCCCGCGATCGCAAGCGTCAGGTCAGCGGCGTCCACGGTCTCGAGCTGTGGGCGCCCCGCTCCGCTCATCCTGCTTTCTCTCCCGTGACAGTAACGACCGCCGGGGCGGGAACCGCGTGTCCGTTCGGCGTAATGCTCTGCGGGGGGTCCGGGAGGTCGTCCCTGCACAGGGTGATCTGGTGCCCCAGGCGGTCCCGCTTGGCCGTCAGGTACCGGAGGTTGTGCGGCGTCGGCAGCGGCGGCAGCGGGATGCGCGTGACGCCGAAGCCGTGCTGGGCGAGCGCGTCCACCTTCGCCGGGTTGTTGGTCAGCAGCCGCACCGAGCGCACGCCGAGGTCGGCAAGCAGCTGGGCGGCCACCGAGTACTCGCGTGCGTCCACCGGCAGCCCGAGCTTGAGGTTCGCGTCCACGGTGTCGGCGCCGGCGTCCTGCAGCGCGTAGGCCTGCAGCTTGCTGAGCAGCCCGATGCCGCGGCCCTCATGGCCCCGCAGGTAGAGGACCACGCCGCGGCCCCGCTCGGCGATCGCCGCCATCGCCGCCTGGAGCTGCGCGCCGCAGTCGCAGCGCTGCGAGCCGAGCACGTCGCCGGTGAGACATTCGGAGTGCACCCGGGTCAGCACGTCGCTGCCGTCGCCGATGTCGCCGAGGACGAGCGCGAGATGTTCGGCGTGGTCGACGTCGCTGCGGTACCCGTAGGCGCGCCACCTGCCGTGTGAGTTCGGGATCTGGGTCTGCGCGACCCGGGTGACCAGGCGCTCGGTGCGGCGGCGATAATCCGCGAGCTGCTCGATCGAGATCAGCGCGAGGCCGTGGGAGTCCGCGAACTGGCGCAGCTTCGGCAGCCGCATCATCGTGCCGTCGTCGTTGACCACCTCGGCGAGCACGCCGGCCGGCGGCAGGCCGGCGAGCCTGGCCAGGTCCACCGCGGCCTCGGTGTGGCCGGGGCGGGCGAGCACGCCGCCCTCGGCGTACCGCAGCGGGAAGATGTGGCCGGGTCGGACGAAGTCCGCAGCGCTGCTTGCGGGGTCGGCGAGCTTCCTGATCGTGGTGGTGCGGTCGCTGGCGGAGATGCCGGTGGTCACGTCCTGGCGGGCGTCCACGGTGACGGTGAACGCGGTGCGCATGCGCTCGGTGTTCTGGGTGGTCATCAGCGGGAGCTGCAGCCGGTCCAGGTCCTCGCCGGTCATGGGCGCGCAGATCACGCCGCTGGTGTAGCGGATCATGAACGCGAGCAACTCGGGGGTCGCCTTGCTCGCGGCGAAGATGATGTCGCCCTCGTTCTCCCTGTTGGCGTCGTCCGCCACGACGACCGGGCGGCCGGCGGTTATGTCCGCGATCGCGCGGCCGACCTCGTCCAGCCGGACCGCAGGCCCGCGGCTCTCGGCGGTCCCGGCGGTTTCGGCGGTCACCTCGCGCCTCCGATCAGTTTCTCCACGTACTTCGCGATCACGTCGACCTCCAGGTTGACCGTCTCGCCGGGTTTCTTCCTGCCCAGGGTGGTGCGCTTGAGGGTCTCCGGGATCAGGCTCACCTCGAACCACGTCTCGCCGAGCCTGGACACGGTCAGGCTGATGCCGTCGACGGCGACCGAGCCCTTCTCGACGACGTACCTGGCAAGCGCGGGCGGGAGGCCGACGCGGACGACCTCCCAGTGCTCTTGCGATTCGCGGCTGAGGATGGCGGCGGTCGCGTCGACGTGCCCCTGGACGAG
>JASHPP010000816.1 GCA_030038035.1 Trebonia sp. | reverse complement strand
ACCAAGAGCTTCGCGGTGACCTGCTTCGACCCCGACGCGCCAACCGGGTCCGGGTTCTGGCACTGGCTGGTTATCGACATCCCGGCTTCGGTGACGTCGCTGGAATCCGGGGCCGGCGTCGCGGCCAACGGGCTGCCGGCGGGCGCCTTCCACGTGCGCAACGACTACGGCACCAAGGACTTCGGCGGCGCGGCACCGCCCGCGGGCGACCCGCCGCATCGGTACGTGTTCGCCGTGCACGCGCTTGACGTCGAGACGCTGGGCATCGACTCGGACGTTTCTCCCGCTGTCGCCGGGTTCAACCTGCGGTTCCACACGATCGCGCGCGGGCTGCTCGTCCCGGTTTACGGGCACTGACCGGGACGGTTGACGCCGGTGGGCACTCGCGGCCCGCCGGCACCGCCTGGGCGGCTAAGTGCCGGGGCGGCCTAGTCCCGGCCTAGTCCTCGGCTTCCGAAACGGCGCCGAGCGCCTCCGGGTGCATCCGGCGATAGTGCTCGGTAAGGACGGCACTCGCCTCGCCGGGCCGGTAAGCGAGTGTGCGCTGACAGACCTCGCAGCGGGTAACAGGCAGGCGCGTGACCGTCACCGGAAAGCGCCTCGTGGTTGAGCTGGTCATTTGCTTTCATAATGCCAGAACGGCCGGGGAAATTCCGTCCCCGGCCACGGGGTATCGTCGCCTTAAATGATAGGCGGCCCAGATGACTGAATGGGAAGCGGCCAGAGCCCGGCTCGAGGCCGAACGTCACGAGACGCTGCGCCGGGCCGCCGAACTCGAGCGGGAGTTCAACGGCATTGCCGCGAGCGCCGCGGACGGGTCGTCGGGCGGCGACGACGAGCACGACCCAGAGGGCGCCACGGTCGCCTTCGAGCGCCAGCACATCGCCGCGCTGCTTGCGCAGGCGCGTTCGCGCCTCGCGGCGATCGAGGCCGCGTCACGAAAGCTCGACGCCGGGCGATACGGCCAGTGCGACGCGTGCGGCGAGCCGATCGGCGCCGCGCGACTGGCCGCCCGCCCGGCGGCCCTGACGTGCGTCCGGTGCGCCGCCCGCGGTTTGTAATTGCGAATGCCACTTTGCACACTCTGTGACCATTTTGCGGTCCATTATGGGCGATTTGTCCATGCAGGGAGTGTGCGAAGTGGGCGGAAGTGAATATTGTGGGCAATGGTGTCGCGTCCGGCCGTCGTCCGCGAGTGTTCGTGAGCGCATGCGGCCGAATCGCTGCCTCATGAGGCTCGCGCTGAGCTGGCTCGCTTGTTTCGTTCTGGCCATGCCCGATGCCACGAGCGGACAGGAGCCTGCCCCGGCGGACGAGTTCGACCGCGAACTGCGCGAGCTCATCGAGGGCACCGCGGCGCGACCGGGGCCTGAGGGCGAGGCTGGCGTCAGCCCTTGGTGAACGACTCCAGTTCCTCACTCGCCGAAACGGCACTGGCACCCGCGTCGTCGGTGAGCACCTCGTCCTTGACCGGGCCGACGCCCGGAGCGAGCCAGGTCTTGATCTCGATCGACGCCGTGATGCCCTCGATCGAGAACGCCTCCGTCATGTCCACCACCGTCGCCGTGTACGTGCCCGCAGGAACGGTGACCGTCTGCGTGCCCGCACCCTGCACGGTGATGTGCGCGGTGGTGTCGATCGTCTCGCCGTCGGCCTTGATCGTCAGCTTCAGGTCGGACGTCGACGGCTTGCCTGAGTCGATCACTGCCGCGCTGGGCCAGACGACGCCGCTGCCGCTCACCGACACACCGCTGCTCACCTCGTTCTCGGACAGCGGGTAGACGATCGAGCCGTCCGATTCGAACACGTAGGTCGAGGAGTTCGTAGTGGTCGTCCCGAGGATGTCGTTCGTGCTGGTCATCGTGACCTGCTGGCCGGCGGCGACCGGGACAACGGAACTCATCGTGCTCACCGTCGTCCCGTCCCCGGCCGCGGTCGTGACCTTGAACTTCCAGGTGTTGCCCTGGGCCACAGGGAACGGCACCGAGGCCAGCGAGACGACGCCGCTCGACGAGCTGGAAGCCGCCGGCGTCGTGGCCGAGGCGGTCGAGGCCGAGGTCGCCGTGCTGGCCGCCGACGTGGCCGGGGTACTGCTTCCCGAACTGGCCGCCGAGCCGCAGCCGGCCAGCGCCAGCCCGGTCGCGAGCACGCATACCGCGGCGGCCGCGGCCATGGCTATCGTGCGGGCGCCCGGTGTCCGGCGCGCCCGGAAGGTGTCAATGCTGATCATGTGAATTCCCGCTTCCCGATGGCTCGCCTGCGGCGTCGCTCCGCCGTTTGGGCTATGCAACACCAGCGTGGGCCAGGAACGCGGCCTTTTCGATGGCGTTCGATGTATCTAACGTGCTGTACGTTCGGCCCGGTTCAAGGGGCCAGGGCGGTTCCGGGCTTGCGGCACTGTGCGGATGGCAGGCCACGAGCGGGGCCGCCGGGGCCGGGGCTTATCATCGCGGAATCATGGAGAGCCAGATCATCCGGGTACGCACCGGCGGGCGGGAGTCCGTGGCGGACATCACCGGCGAGTGCGCGCAGTTCGCCAGGTCGGCCTCGGGCGGCGGGGACGGGCTGCTGCACGTGTTCGTGCCGCACGCCACGGCGGGCGTGGCGCTGATCGAGCTCGGCGCGGGCAGCGACAGCGACCTGCTCGCGGCGCTCGCGGACCTGCTGCCCGCCGATGACCGGTGGCAGCACGCGCACGGGTCGCGCGGCCACGGCCGGACGCACGTGCTCCCGGCCTTCGTGGCACCGTACGCGACGATCCCCGTGCTCGGCGGGCGGCTTGCGCTCGGCACGTGGCAGTCCGTGGCGCTAATCGACCTGAACGTGGACAATCCGGACAGGCAGGTGCGGCTGTCGTTCCTCGCCTGACCCGCCCGCCGCTGGGCGCCCGGCGCGCGACCGCGGGAGCGCGGCGGGACGCGTATCGGGCGCGCACCT
>JASHPP010000815.1 GCA_030038035.1 Trebonia sp. | reverse complement strand
CGGCGCAGCCGGGCGAGCAGCTCGGTGTCACCTTGTTTCTCGATCGGGCGGGCGTAGTACCGGCGGAATCGGTCCGGGTTCGGGAACAGCCCAGGCGCCGTGATCGACAGCAGTGACCACAGCTCCATCAAGTTGTTCTCCATCGGCGTGCCGGTGATCGCGACCTTGAACGGGGCCGGCAGCCGGCGCGCGCACTGATAGGCCCTGGACTGGTAGTTCTTGACGTACTGCGCCTCGTCGAGGATGAGGCCCGACCACGGCACCGCGCCGTAGCACCCGAAGTCCAGGCGCAGCAGGGTGTAGGAGGTCACCACGGCGTCGGCGCCCGTGATGGCGTCTGACAGCGGCGCCCCGCGGCGGGCGAGCGTGTCGCCGATCGTCACCACCGCCAGATCCGGGGTGAACCGGCGTGCCTCCGCGGCCCAGTTCGACAGCACGCTGGTCGGCGCGACGATCAGGAACGGCGGAGCCGGCGCCGCCTGGGATTGCCGTGCGTGGCACAGCAACGCCAGCGCCTGCAGCGTCTTGCCCAGGCCCATGTCGTCGGCGAGGATGCCGCCGAGCCCGTGCTCCCACAAGAACGCGAGCCAGCCGAAGCCTTCCCGCTGGTACGGCCGCAGCAGTGTGCTCAGCGCGGCCGGCGGCGCCGCCTCGCCGACGGCCGCGGCCGACAGCAGCCCCTGCACTTGCCGCTGCCACGCCCTGGCCTGGTCGCCGACCTCACCCAGGCCGGCCAGTTCTTCCCACAGCCCCGCCTGGAACCTGCTGATCCGCAGCGGGCCGTCCGGCCGGTCCTGCAGGGCGCGTGCCTCGTCGACCAGGCGGGCGAGCGCCGCGAGCTCCGGCCTGTCCAGGGCGAGCCACGCGCCGTCGGGCAGCACCAGGTGTTGCTCGCCGGCCGTGAGCGCCGCGAACAGCTCGGTGAACGGCACCTCGCGGCCGCCGACGGTGACGGCGACGCCGAGGTCGAACCAGTCCGTGTCGCCGTCGAGCTCGCCTGCCGACACGCTGATCCGCACCGGGCCGCGCGCGTAGCGCGGCCGGTGCCCAGGCGCGAAGGCGCCCACCGGGTTCACCCCGTCCAGCGCGGACAACGCGGACAGGGCGGACAGGGCGGACAGCGCCGGCCGCGTGCCCTGGACGGCAGCAGGCCCGGGCAGCGCAGGCAGCGAGCCAGGGGTCTCCTCCCACGGCAGCGCCGGCCGGCGGGCCGCGGGCCGCGCCGCGGGCAGCGCGGTCTCGTCGGTCGCCGCCACCACGAGCGCGGCGACGTGCGCGCAGTTCATCCCTGTCGCGCAGCTGCAGTGGCCGACCCGGAACCGCAGCGGGAAACCTGCGGACGCGCGGAACGAGGCCGAGACGGTCCTGATGCCGCCGTTGTCGCGAACGGTCCCGCTGAGCAGCTGCGCCGACGCCTCCCATGCCATCTGGACGACCGCCCCGCGGCGGGCGCACTCGGCGCCTTCGGCGCACCGGTCACTGCCGACCGCATCACGGAAGGAGGCGAGGGCAACGTCCCGCAACACGACGCGCTGCATCAGTCGAGATTAACCGCCGCCGCGGCGTGTCACGTGCGAGACGCACCGTTCCGCTGGCTATTTCACGCGTGCCAAGGGACGTCCGGACCGCATCGCCGCGGCGGCGGCGATGCGTAGACTGCTGCCGTGGCCTACGGTGATTCGGCGCACGACAAGCCCGAACAGATTGGATTCGAGCTAGGCACCGATGGCCCTTCGGTGATCCTGGTCGGCGTCGACGATTCGGTGACGGCGGCGCGCGCCGCCTGGTACGCGGCCGGGCTGGCCAGGCGACAGCGCGCCCGGATGATCGCTGTGTACGTGGTCCAGCCGGCGATGATCGTGGCGGCCTCGCCCGGCGGGGCGAGCGTGCTCGCCGCCGAGGCCGAAGCGCACGAGGCGGTCGCCGCGGAGCTTCGCGCCCGAGCCGAGGCGGTGGCCGCCGAGCTTGGCATCTCGATCACGTTCATCGAGGCGCACGGGGACCCCTACTCCGAGATCAGGCGGGTCGCCGCGGAGGTGCGCGCCGACGCGATCGTCGTGGGTGCGTCGGCCAAGGCCGGGCACAAGCTCATCGGGTCGCTGGCCGTCCGGCTGGTTCGGGCGGGCAAGTGGCCGGTGACGGTGGTGCCGTGAGTCACGACTACGCACGACGGCTCATCCTGTTGCGGCATGCCAAGTCGGACTGGCCGGACGTAGCCGATCACGAGCGGCCGCTCGCCAAGCGCGGCAGGCGGGACGCGCCCGTGGCCGGCCGCTGGCTGGTCCGCGCCGGGTACGTGCCGGACGCCGTGGTGTGCTCGACCGCGCGCCGAGCGCGGGAGACCTGGGAACTTGCCGGTGCCGCGCTGGCGGAAGCCGCCCGCGGCGCTGCCCCGCCGGTACGCTACGAGCCGCGGGTGTACGAGGCGACCGTGCTCGGCCTGCTGATGCTCGTACGCGAGTTTCCCGACGATGAAGGGACGGTGCTGATCGTCGGGCACAGCCCCGGGCTCGCCGAGCTGGCCGTGGGCCTGGCGCAGCCGCCGCCCGAGCCGCCATCGGCGTTCCCCACCGCGGCGGTCGCGGTGCTCGGGCTGGCGGGAGACTGGGCTTCGGCTGGACCGGGGGAGGCGCGGCTGCTCGCGTTCGCCGTGCCCGCCGACATGCGCGCGTAAGCGAGCGGCCGTCCGGCCGCGCCGGGCGTTTCGTTCAGCGCGGTAGCAGCCCGGTTGCATTTTCCTGGTAATTCGCCGCATTATTCGCTGCAGGCTGGCGGCGGTAGGTACCGTCGATGGGGTGACGAGGGACCCGGACGACAAACGTTCACCTGGCCCATGGTTCGCCCGTGATGAGCCGACCGCCAGCTCGCCGACGGGTCCGCAGCCAACGGGGCAGGGACCGTACGGGCAAGGGCCGTACGGCGGCCAGGGATCCCAGGGACAAGGACCGTACGGCCGGCAGGGCTCCTACGGGGAAGGTCCGTACCAGGAAGGGCCGTACACACAAGGTCCGGCTGCCCAGGGTCCCTACACGCAGGGCGGGTACGGGCAGGGGGCCGCCGGTTACCGTCCTGCCGGCTACGGGCAGCCTGCCGGCTACGGGCAGCCCGGCGGCTACGGGCAGCCCGGCGGCTACGGACAGCCAGCTTACGGCCAGCCGCCTTACGGGCAGCCCGGCGGCTACGGCCAGCCGCCTTACGGGCAGCCAGGAGGGCCCTTCGGACCGGTGCCCGAAGGGCAGCGGCCGGCTGGCCACGGGCCGTCTGGGCACGGCCGCGCTGGGCGCCGGCGGGCTGGCCAGCGCCGGGCCGGCAAGCGGCGCACGGTTGCCATCTCGATCACAGCGGGGGTCCTTGCCGTGGTGGTAGCGGTCGCGGTGGTGGCCGTTACCGTGTTTAAGCACGGGCACAGCGCCCCGGCTACCGGCATGATCCCGACCGGATCCACGCCGCAGGAGGACGGGCAGCAGATCGCCGTCGCGTTCCTGAGCGCATGGCGGGCCGGAGACCTCAAGCAGGCCGCCAACTACACCAACCACCCGGCCGCCGCCCGGGCGGCGCTCGCGACCTACGCCACGTACCTGCACCCGCGGAAGATGACCGCGGCGACGGTCAGCGTCACCGGCGCCCCGGGATCCACGGCTGCGCGGCCCCGGGAGTCCGTCCGGTACGCGATCGGCGTGTCGGTGGCGGCGAAGGGCGGCGCGAACGCGGTGCGCGGCACGTGGAGCTACCACTCCTCGCTAGTCGCCTACCAGCAGGCGAACTCCTCGATCTGGTTCATCGAATGGCAGCCCGACGTGGTGGCACCGAACCTCACCGCGACAACGCACCTCGCGGCCGTCGAGGTCACCCCCACGGTCGGCGTCGTCACCGACGCCAGCGGCCAGAACCTCACCGACTACCAGGATCCGGGACTGACCCACATCGCGAGCCTGATAATGGCGGCGGGCGCACCGCCGGGACAGGGTACCCCAGGGCTTGACGTCGAGATCCTCACGGACGCAGGCAAGCCGGTGCAGTACAGCCAGGCGGTGGTCATCCAGGTCGGCAACGTGGCGTCAATCGCCACCACGATCAGCCAGACCGCGGAGACCGCCGCCCAGGCCGCGGTCGCCATGCACCCCGAGAGCTCGATGGTCGTGATCCAGCCGTCCACCGGTGACATCCTGGCCATCGCCAACAACGACGGCTACAACGACTTCGCGCTCACCGCCGAGGTCGCACCGGGCTCCACGATGAAGGTCATCACGTCCACCGCGCTGTTCAACGCGGGGCTGCTCACGCCGGAGAGCCCGGTGGCCTGCCCGGCGGCGTACACCGTGCAGGGGATCACCTACCACAACGACCAGGGCGAGTCCGAGCCAGCCGGGACACCGTTCATCACCGACTTCGCGCAGTCCTGTAACAACGCGTTCAGCACTCAGTGGCCGCACCTGTACGGTGCGCTCGCCAGCACGGCGAAGCAGTACTACGGGCTGAACCAGGACTGGGACATCGGCATCACCGGGCTGTCCGCCTCGTATTTCAACGCGCCGGCCACCGCATCCGGGTCCGAGCTCGCGCAGGAGGCGTTCGGCCAGGGGCAGCTGATCGCCTCACCGATCGCGATGGCCTCGGTGGCGGCGACGGTAGCCAACGGCAGCTTCGAGCAGCCGATCCTGGTGCCGGGGACGAAGCAGGTTACCGCCACGCCGCTGCCCGCTGCCACCGACGCGTACCTCAAGGAGATGATGCGCGCCGTTGTCACCAGCGGCACCGCCGCTCCGATCGGCTTCGGGCCAGACGTCTACGCGAAGACGGGGACCGCGGACATCCAGGGACAGGAGCAGCCCAACAGCTGGCTGATCGCCTTTGACCCGGCGGCGGACGTCGCGGTCGGCTGCCTGGTGGTCAACGCCGGCTACGGCGCCCAGTACGCGGGCCCGGAGGTAAAGGCCTTCCTTGACTCCTTCTGACCAGGCGCGCTAGCCAAGCACCGACCGGACCTCAGCGGCGATCTGCTTGTCCTCCCGCGCGGCGATCACGAACGAGCGCACCGGGGAGCCGTCCGCGCCGATCTCCCAGTCGTCGCCGTGGCCGGCGGGAACGTTGCGCTGCCCGTCGAGCCGCACGCCCAGGAAGCCGAGCCCGTCGGCGGCGCGGGAGCGGATCTCGGCCGAGTTCTCGCCGACGCCGCCGGTGAAGACGAGCGCGTCGAGTCCGTCCATCGCGGCCGCCATCGCCGCGACGCACGCCCGCAGCCGGTGCAGGTAGACCTCGCGGCCGAGCACCGCCCGCGGGTCGCCAGCCGCGGCACGGGCAAGCGCTTCGCGCATGTCGTCGGTGCCGGCCAGGCCGAGCAGCCCCGACCGGTACTCCAGGGTGGCGGCGAGTTCGGCGGGGGGCGTGTGCGCGTGCTCCTCAAGCCACAGCACGAGGCCCGGGTCAACGGACCCCGACCTGGTCGCCATGACAAGCCCGTCCAGCGGGGTGAACCCCATCGTGGTGTCCACCGAGCGGCCCGAGTGGACGGCCGCGAGTGAGGCCCCCGCGCCCAGGTGGCAGGTGACGACGCGCAGCCCCGCCGGCTGCCTGCCGAGCAGTTCGGCGGCCCGCCGCGAGGCGTAGGCATGGGACAGGCCGTGGAACCCGTACCGGCGCAGCGTCCACCGGGTGCGCCATTCCGCGGGCAGCGCGAACGTGGCCGCCGCGGCGCCGATGGTGGCGTGGAACGCGGTGTCGAAGCAGGCCACCGCGGGCACCTCGGGCAGCACCGCCTGGACCGCGTCCAGGGCGGCCAGCGACTTGGGCTGATGCAGCGGCGCGAGGTCGGTGAGCGACTCAAGGCGGCGCCGCACCTCGGCCGTGACCAGCACGGGTGCGGCGTACAGCGTCCCGCCGTGCACGACCCGGTGGCCGGCCGCGTCGACCGGGCCGAAGGACTCGATCGCCTCCTTGATCGCGGCGCCGTCGGCGGTGCCGCGCGGCGCGGGCAGGTCGGCGGCGGCCGCGACCTCGTCCCCGCCGGTGAGGACGCGCAGCTTGAGGGTGCTCGACCCGGCGTTGACGACGAGCACGCGGGCCGCGGCGGCGGGCTCCATGCCGGCTACCTCACCCCGGTCCACTTCCATTGCGTGATCTCCGGGGCGTCCTCACCGTGCTCCCTCGTGTAGGCCCTGGCGGTGATCCGCTTGTCCGTCATCAGCTGGCGGACGTGCCCGGCTCGGGACACGAGCCCCGGTACCCGGTCGATCACGTCCATCACCAGGTGGAACCGGTCCAGGTCGTTGAGCATCACCATGTCGAACGGCGTGGTGGTGGTGCCCTCCTCCTTGTACCCGCGGACGTGGAAGTTGGGGTGGCCGTGCCGCCGGTAGGTCAGCCGGTGGATCAGCCACGGATACCCGTGGTAGGCGAAAATGACGGGGCGGTCGGTGGTGAACATCGCGTCGAACTCCGGGTCCGACATCCCGTGCGGATGCTCCGCCTCCGGCTGCAGGCGCATCAGGTCCACCACGTTCACCACACGCACCTTCAGCGAAGGCAGGTGCTCCCGCAGCAGCGAAACGGCCGCCAGCGTCTCCAGCGTCGGCGTGTCTCCGCAGCAGGCCATGACGACGTCCGGCGGCACATCGGGGTCGTCGTCGGAGGAGGCCCACTCCCAGATGCCGGCGCCCCTGGTGCAGTGGATGACGGCTTGCTCCATGGTCAGCCACTGCGGCTGCGGCTGCTTGCCCGCCACGATCACGTTCACGTAGTGCCTGGACCGAAGGCAGTGATCGCCGACCGACAGCAGCGTGTTCGCGTCCGGCGGCAGGTAGACCCGGATGATCTCCGCCTTCTTGTTGACCACGTGGTCGATGAACCCCGGGTCCTGATGGGAGAACCCGTTGTGGTCCTGCCGCCAGACCAGGGAGGACAGCAGGTAGTTCAGCGATGCAACCGGCCGCCGCCACTGAATCGACCGCGACACCTTGAGCCACTTGGCGTGCTGGTTGAACATCGAGTCGACGATGTGGATGAACGCCTCGTAGCAGTTGAACAGCCCGTGCCGCCCGGTCAGCAGGTAGCCTTCGAGCCAGCCCTGGCACAGGTGCTCGGACAGCACCTCCATCACCCGCCCGTCGGGCGTGAGGTCGTTGTCCCCTGGGATGATCGTGCCGTCGAACGCCCGCCCGGTCACCTCGAACACCGCGTCCAGCCGGTTCGAGGCCGTCTCGTCCGGGCCGAACAGCCGGAATGTCGACGGGTTGCGGCTGATGATGTCCCGCAGCCACCTGCCGAGCACCCGCGTGTTCTCCGCCTCCACGCTGCCGGGCGACGGGACGGCGACCGCGTAGTCACGGAAGTCGGGCAGGGTCAGGTCGCGCAGCAGCAGCCCGCCGTTGGCGTGCGGGTTGTCGCTCATCCGCCGGTAGTCCCGCGGCGCCAGCCGGGCCAGCTCGGGGACCGGCGCGCCGCCCGGGTCGAACAGCTCGGCCGGCCGGTACGAGCGCATCCACTCCTCAAGCTGTCGCAGGTGCTCCGGGTTGCCCCGCACGTCGGCGATCGGCACCTGGTGCGCACGCCACGTTCCCTCGACCGGCACGCCGTCCACGTACTTCGGCCCGGTCCAGCCCTTGGGGGTCTGCAGGATCAGCGCGGGCCAGCGCGGCCGCTCCCGCACGCCGTCCTCGCGTGCCCGGCGCTGGATGTCGTGGATCTCGGCGACGATCGAGTCGAGCGCGGCGGCCAGCTCCTGGTGCACGACCTTCGGCTCGTCGCCGGCCACGAGGTAGACGTGGTACCCGTAACCGGAGAGCAGGGACTCGAGCTCTTCTTGCGGGATGCGGGCCGGCACCGTCGGGTTCGCGATCTTGTACCCGTTGAGGTTCAGGATCGGCAGCACCGCGCCGTCCGTCACCGGGTTGAGGAACTTGTTGGAGTGCCAGCTGCCGGCCAGCGGCCCGGTCTCGGACTCCCCGTCGCCGATGACGCAGGCGACAATGAGATCCGGGTTGTCGAACGCGGCGCCGTGGGCGTGCGCGAGGGAGTACCCGAGCTCGCCGCCCTCGTGGATCGAGCCGGGCGTCTCCGGCGCCACGTGCGACGGGATCCCGCCGGGGAAGGAGAATTGCCTGAACAGCCGCCGCATCCCGGCCATGTCCTGGGTTATCGACGGGTACCGCTCGGTGTACGTGCCGTCAAGGTAGGTGTTCGCGACCAGTCCGGGCCCCCCGTGACCCGGGCCCGCGACGTAGATGACGTTCAGGTCCCAGTTCCTGATGACCCGGTTCAGGTGCGCGTAGACCAGGTTGAGCGCCGGGGTGGTGCCCCAGTGTCCGAGCAGCCGGGGCTTGACGTCCTCGGGCCGCAGTTCCCTGGTGAGCATCGGGTTGTCCATGAGATAGATCTGCCCGACAGACAGGTAGTTGGCGGCGCGCCACCAGGAGTCGATCAGGTCCAGCTCACCGGCCGTCAGCGGGCCTGCTTCTGTCGCGGTCATGCGGGTCCTTCCTGACATCCCGAACGAACAGTGGCGGCTCTCCCAGGTCACCACCATCCCTACCCGGGTGACGGCAACCGGCTAACGGCCCGTTAAGTGAACTAAACCTTACGTAACCGTAGCCGACGCAGGAACGGGTCCTGCGGCACCTGCGGCGTGACCTTGATCCGCGCGTCGACCGCGACCACCCCGTCCGGGCGCGCGATGACCGGGTTGAGGTCAAGCTCGGTGATCTCCGGGAGGTCGTCGGCCAGCCGGGACACCCGCATCAGCACGTCGCGCAGCGCCGCGAGGTCGGCGGCGGGAGCGCCCCGGTGCCCGTGCAGCAAGGGCGCGGAACGGATCGAGTTGATCAGGGTGTCGGCATCGGCCTCGGTCAGCGGCGCCAGCCGTGCCGCATGGTCGGCGAGCACCTCGGTGGCGACGCCGCCGAGCCCGAACACCACCAGCGGCCCGAACATCTGGTCGTCTTCGACCCCGACGATCACTTCTGTCCCGCCGGTGATCATCGGCTGGACGAGCACCCTGGACAGGCGCGTGCCGAACTGGCCGGCCAGCCTGCGGTAGCCGGCCCGCACCGCGTCTTCGCTGCGCACGTCGAGTACCACGGCCCCGGCGTCGGTCTTGTGCACCAGGCCGGGGACTTCGGCCTTGAGCACGACCGGGTATCCGGCCGCGGCCGCCGCGGCCACCGCGTCGTCCTCGGTATGCGCGCCCGCCGTCGCCACCAGCGGAATCCCGTATACCCGCAGCAGCGCGGCCGAGTCGCCTGACGGCAGCCAGCCGCCGTCAGGCGACTGCGCCAGGAACGCGCGCACCTGGGCGCGGGCTTCGGCGACGTCAACGTCGCCGAAGCCGGGTACCAGCGTGTGCGGCGCGGACCGCCACTGGCCGTACGCGGCGGCGCGGGCCAGCGCCCCGGCCGCGGCCTCCGGATAGCCGTACGCCGGGATCTTCCCCTGTCCGCAGGCCAGCAGCCTGACCGCTTCCGGCTGGTCGAGCACGACGGCCGCGAGCGGGACCGGCACGTGTGCGTCCTGGATGGCGCCGACGAGGTCACCGGTGGCGCCGGTCGGCAGCACGAGCGCGATCATCGCGTCCACGTCCTCGTCGGTGGCGATGAGCTCAAGCACCTGCCTGAAGCCGTCGCGGGAGACGGTGGCCGTGGTATCCACCGGCCCGCTCACCGAGCCGCCGTCTGGCACGAGGGAGTGCAGCCGCCGCTTGACCTGGCCACGCGGGTGGTGCACGGTCAGCCCGAGGTCGGTGCACGCGTCGGCCGCGAGCACTCCCGCGCCGCCCACGTTGCAGACGATCGCGACGGTCCGCCCGGACGGCGCCGGCTGGGTCGCCAGCAGCGCGGTGGCCTCGACGAGTTCGCCGAAGCCCGGTGTCGCGATGATCCCGGCCTGCTCGAACAGCGCCTCGCGGCTGACCAGCGGCGTGGCGATCGCGGCCGTGTGCGAGGCGGCGGCCCGCTGGCCGGCCTCGCTGCGGCCGGCGTGCACGGTGAGCACGGGCATCCGGGCGCCGACCCGGCGCGCGGTTCGCGCGAACTTGCGCGGGTTACCGAACGACTCGATGTACAGGACGGCGAGCTTGGTCACCTCGTCCTGCTCCCACCACATCAGCATGTCGTTGCTTGACACGTCGAGCTTGTTGCCGACCGAGGCGAACGAGGAGATCCCGATGCCGAGCCGGGAGAGGTGGCCCACCATCGCGAAGCCGAGTCCGCCGGACTGCATGACCAGGCCCGCCGCGCCAGGCATCGGGTTGCTCGCGGCGAACGTCGCGTCGAGCCCGATGGCCGGCACCGCGAGGCCGAAGCAGTTCGGGCCGATCAGCCGCATTCCGTGCCTGCGGCAGCAGGCGAGCAGGTCGGCGCTGGCCGCGGTGTCAAGCCCGGCCGTGAGCACGACAAGGCCGCGGACGCCGCGGACGCCGCACGCCTCTGCCGTGCCGAGAACCGCGGGCGGCGGCACCGCGACCAGCGCGAGATCCGGTGTTTCCGGCAGGCTGGCGACGTCAGGGAAGCAGGGGATGCCGGCGATCTGCCTGGCGTTCGGGTTCACCGCGTACAGGTGGCCCTGGTACCCGCCGCTCCTAATGTTGTCGAGCACCGACCGGCCGACCGTGCCCGGCCGGCGGCTCGCCCCGATCACCGCGACGGACGCCGGGGCGAACACCGGCCGGAGGCTGGCGACGCTGGCGGAACGCTCACGCAACGCTACCGTGTCCAGGTACTCCTCGAGCTGCTTGCCCGTGTCATCGGGCGGCAGCGGGATCGTGATCGTGACCACGCCTTCCTCCCGGGCGCTGTGGGTGGGCAGCCCGGCGTCGGAGAAGACGCGCAGCATGCTGGTGTTCTCGCTGAGCGTCTCGGCGGTGAACGACTCGATCTGCCGCGCGCGGGCCAGCGAGACCAGGTGCTCAAGCAGCAGGGTCGCGATGCCGCGGTGGTGCATGGTGTCCGCGACGGCGAACGCGACCTCGGCCGTCTTGCCCGCACCGCCCTTCCCGACCTCGTAGCTGGCCACGCCAACGATCTGGCCGTCGTACACCGCGAGCAGCGCGGCGTGGTCCGGCCCTGGTTCGCGGCTGATCCGCCGCGCCTCCTGCTCGGCCGCCGTCCTGCTCAGGCTGAAGAACCGCAGGTAAGCGTTGCCCGGCGACATCGCCTCGTGCATCGCCTTGACGGCCTCGAAGTCACCGGGGACGGCCGGCCTGATCTGGACCGTCGTGCCGTCGGCAAGCAAGGCGTACACGCCGCCGGTTGCCACTGCCGGCTGGCTCATCCGCACCTCAGCCTCCTCAGCTTTTCTTATCCCGTTGGCCCGGACCAGCCGGTTTCTCCTGCTGGCACGGACCAGCCGGGTGAGGTCCGTCAGGCCGCCACTCCGCGATGGCTGTGCCTGGCGTGCTGCCCTTCCAGTTCGTCCTGCTCATGGTCGGGTATGCCGGGCTCCGCCGGCGCGGTGCCCGGGCCGGGCAGGCCGGCCCGGCCCTGACGCCCCTGCCGCTCGCGCGGCGGGCTGTGCTTTCTTGTTGGCGCAGACCAGCCGGCGGCGAGGAACACGAGGCCAAGCCATACGGCAAGCGCTGCCGCGATGACGACCGCGATGATCGTCATCGTGAGCGCGCTCAGGTCCGAGTTCGGGTATGCCGATGCGAGGTCCACGGCGGTGTCCTTCCTCAGAACAACGGGCCCGAGACCGGGGCCGGGTGCTCGGACGGGTAGCTGAGTCGGTCACGCACCGCGACGACGCCTTCGACATGGCGTACCTCTTCGATCATGTCATGCCCCACGCTGGCGGTCTCGGGCATGCCCTCCACCGTGACGATGCCGTCCTTGACGGTGACGGTGAACCGGGCCGGGTCCATGAGCACGGTGCTGAGGATGACGTCCTCGATGATGGCGCTGCGGATGTCCGCGTCGGGGCGGCTGTAGACGCTGAGCACGTCGGCCCTTGAGACGATCCCGATCAGGCGCCCGTCGTCGTCGACGACCGGCAGCCGCTTCACCCGCCGCGCGTACATCAGCCGCGCCGCGTGCGCAACGAACTCGTTCGGGCCGATGGTCACCGGCGGTGAGGTCATCAGGTCCGCGGCCGTGAGCCCGGCGGCCTTGGCCTGCTCCCTGTGGTGCAGGATGCCCCCGACCTTGCCGGGACCGGTGAGGTCAAGGGCCTCCTTGGTCAGCAGGTCCGCCTCGGAAACCACCCCGATGACCCTGTCCTGGTCATCAAGCACAGGGAACGCGCTTACCCGGTGTTCCCGCAGCCTGACGGCCATGTCCTTGAATGACGCGTCCTGCCGCACCGCGACCACGTGTGTCGTCATGACGTCCCTGACAATGGCGTTCATCGCAATCGCCCCTTCCTCGGCGCATCGCTATCGACTCAAGTTCACGCCGCGCCGCGGCCCCCGCCCACCGTCGAACGACCCGCGAATCAAGGGACCAAAGCCCCGACCCGGACGCGAGCCCAGCCTGCCCGCATCGCCGGCGCGAACGCCGGACGGGAGGGGCCTGTGCTCCGCCTCTCGCGGATTCCGATTGCGCGGTGCGCGGGCTGGCCTTAACCCCCCGGCCCGTTGCTCCGCGTCTTCTAACGGGTCCCTCCCGTCACTTACAGCCAATTCATGCGCTGCGCCCTGCGCAAGGGGCCGAACGTCCCGCGTCTGCATGCCGTTACCGGCGCGGTTCCCTGGCGGGCAGCGCACGGTCGCGGGAACGCGCAACGGGCGGGCCGCCTGCGCAGGCGGCCCGCCCGTTGGCGGGCGTTGCTAGCTTTCTGAGCCGAAGGCCTTGAGCTCGGCGAGCTCGGCCTCGCTGAGCTCGCGCGGGACCTCGCCCTTGGCGAGCTTGGCGGACTGCACGTGCTGCCTGATGCCCTCCACGACCTCCGGGTTGGCGAGCGTCGTGATGTCTCCGGTGTCGGCGAAGTTCGAGGTCGCGGCGATCACGCGGCGCATGATCTTGCCGGACCTGGTCTTCGGCATGTCGGGGACGATCCAGATGTTCTTCGGCCGGGCGATCTTGCCGATGTCTTTCTCGATAGCGTTCCTGACCTTCTCCTCGACCGCGGGCGACGCCGTGAAGCCGGGCTTGAGCGAGACGTACATCTCGACCACGCGGCCGCGGATGTCGTCGATGACCGGCACCGCCGCCGCCTCGGCGACCTCGTCGACGGTCAGCGCGGCCGACTCGAGCTCCTTGGTGCCCAGCCGGTGACCGGCCACGTTGATCACGTCGTCGATCCGGCCGAGGATCCGGAAGTAGCCGTCCGCCGCCTCCACCGCGCCGTCGCCGCACAGGAATGGCCAGTCGTGCCAGTCCTTAGACTCCGGGTTCTTGTTGTATTTGGCGTAGTAGGTGTTGACGAACCGCTCGGGCTGGCCCCAGATCGTCTGGAAGATGCCCGGCCACGGGTTGCGGATGCAGATGTTGCCCGCCTTGCCGCTGCCCTTCGGGATCGCGTTGGCGTCCTCGTCGAGGATCTCGGCGTAGATGCCGAGGGCCATCGGACCGCAGCTGCCCGGCTTCATGGCGTCGATGGCGGGCAGCCCGGTGCCGAGGAAGCCGCCGGTCTCGGTCTGCCACCAGGTGTCCACGATGACCGCCTGGCCCTTGCCCACCGACTCGTAGTACCAGCGCCAGACCTCGGGCTCGATCGGCTCGCCCACCGTGGTCATGTGCTTGAAGTGGTAGTCGTACTTGGCCGGCTCGTCCGGGCCCACCTTGCGCAGCATCCGGATCGCGGTGGGGGAGGTGTGGAAGATCGTCACCCCGAGCTGCTCCGCGATCCGCCAGGGGCGGCCGGCGTCCGGGTAGTTCGGCGTGCCCTCGTAGATCACGGTCGTGCTGCCGCGGGACAGGGGGCCATAGACGATGTAGGAGTGGCCGGTGATCCAGCCGATGTCCGCCATGCACCAGTAGGTGTCCTCCGGGTGGATGTCGAGGACGTACTTGCACGTGCCGGCCACGTAGGCCAGGTACCCGCCGATGCTGTGCTGGGCTCCCTTCGGGCGGCCGGTCGTGCCGCTGGTGTACATCAGGAACAGCTGCGCCTCGGCCGGCAGGGACACCGGCTCGACGACGGCCCGCCTGTAGTCGGCCAGCACGTCGTCGACGAAGACATCCCGGCCCTCCACCATCGGGGTCTTGGCCGAGTACTGGCCGGGGTAGCGCCGCCAGACCAGGACCCTGTCGACCTCCTGGCCCTCCCTGGCGGCCGCCGCGACCGCCTCGTCGGCCTTGACCTTGTGGTCGAGCAGCTCGCCGCTGCGGTAGTAGGCGTCCATGGTGATCAGGATCTTGCTGCCGGAGTCGGCGATGCGGCCGCCGCACGCGGCCCCGCTGAACCCGGCGAACACCTGGGAGTGGATCACGCCGAGCCGCGCGCAGGCCAGCATGGTGACCGGGAGCTCCGGCGTCATCGGCATGTGCAGCGTGACCCGGTCGCCGGCCTTCAGGCCGCAGTAGTCCCGCAGCAGCGCCGCCATCTCGTTGACCTGGCGGTACAGCTCCTGGTAGGTGACGACGGCGGTCGCCTCGCTCTCCGGCTCGGGCACCCAGATCAGCGCCGCCTTGTTCCGGTCACTGGCCAGGTGCCGGTCGACGCAGTTGTAGCTGGCGTTCAGCCTGCCGCCGACGAACCAGCGCCAGAACGGAGCGTTGCTGGTATCCAGCGTCGTGTCCCAGTACTTGTCCCAGTGCAGCAGGTCCGCATACTCCCTGAAGCATTCGGGGAAATTCTCCTCCGCGAATCGGGCGCGGATAGCCGGGTCCGAGGCGTTTGCCTGGCCGATGAACTTCGGCGGCGGGTTGTAGTAACCCTCCTCCCGCCAGTGCACGGCGATGGTTGCCTCGGAAGACTCCTCGGACT
>JASHPP010000814.1 GCA_030038035.1 Trebonia sp. | reverse complement strand
CGCCCTCGACACCGACGGCCGGATCACCCGGGCACGGCTGCGCCCGGCCTCGGCGCGGAACTGGCGCGGCTTCGACGACGCCTGCCGCTCGCAGAACGTGTTCACCGACATCCCGATCATCGAGGCCAGCTTCTGGCTGACCGCGGCGGGAATGGCGCGCTGAGGGCGAGCAGGGGAGGGACGAGGCACCGATGACGTTCTGGTTCATCAGGGGACTGCGCCGCGGCGTGGTCACCACCCGCTATCCCGCGCGGCCCGACCGAGCTGCCAGGTACCTGCCGACCCCGCCGGCCTTCCGCCCCGAGGCGCTGACCCGGCAGGCCGCAGACGAGCTGGCAGCCATCTGCCCGAGCGGTGCGCTGCATCGCGACGGGAGCGTGCTGGTCTACGACGTGGGCGCGTGCACCGCGTGCGGCAGGTGCGCGGCGGAGGCGCCTGGCGCCGTCACCGCGAGCGGTCAGTTCGAGCTAGCCACCACGGACCGTTCCGTATTGATCAAAAAAATCCCGATCCGGGGGGAGGCTCCGTGACAGCGGAAGATACGCGGACGGGCGAGCAGGCGGAGGAACTGCGCGCGGCCATCGCGCGGCAGTTCGGCCGCAGCCTGCACATCCGCACCCTGGACACCGGGTCGTGCGCGGTGTGCGAGCAGGAGATCCGGCTGCTCGCCGCGCCGCACTACGACCTGCACAGGCTCGGGTTCTTCTTCACCCCCGCGCCGCGGCACGCCGACCTGCTGCTGGTCACCGGGCCGATGATCCGCGCCTTCGCGGTCGCCGCCCGCAAGACGTACGACGCCATGCCAGGCCCCAAGGTGGTCGTCGCGACCGGGGCGTGCGCGCTCGGCGGCGTGTACCCGGCGGACCCGTTCACCTACGGCAGCGTCGATGCGGTGCTGCCGGTCGACGTGTGGATCCCCGGCTGCCCGCCCAGCCCGCTGGCCCTGCTGCACGGCCTGGGGGTGGCGGTGGGACGGCTCGCGGAAAAGGTGCGGGACCTCCCCTTCACCGCGGCGGATTATCCCGAACGGAGCCGTGCCGACTGATGACCCCGCTCGACTTCCTCTACGCGGCCGGCGCGGCCTGGTTCGCCGCCGGCCTGGTCGGCCTGCTGTTCGCGCGGACCCCGGCCGGGATGCGGGCGTGCTGCGCGCTGTCGGGTCTCGGCGGTGCCGCCGCGGCGGCCGGCGGCGGCTGGTCGCTGCTGTACGGGAACACGGCCCTGGTCTCCATGGGCAGCACGACCGTGACCGGCGGGCCGCTGCAGCTGCAGGCGACCAGCCTGGCCGGGGTCTTCGTGGCGCTGCTCGGCGTCGTCGCGGTGGCGATCGCCTGGTACGCGCCGCGCTACCACCCGCCTTCCGCGGGCACCGGGCTGTACCTGGCCGCCTACAACCTGGCGCTGCTTTCCTGCCTGGCCGTGCTGGCGGCCGGCGGCATGGTCACGTTCCTGATCGCCTGGGAGACGATGAGCCTGGCCTGCTACCTGCTCATCCTCCGCCACCCGCGCAGCGTTCCCGTCGCCCGCGGCGCGTTCTGGTTCCTTGTCCTGTCCGAGGCGGGCTTCCTGCTCGTCGTGGCCGCGTTCGTGATCCTGTCGGCGAAGACAGGGGCGACGTCGCTGCCGTTGATCGCCGCGCGTGCGGCGTCCGTGGACGGCGGCTGGCGGGCCGCCGCCTACCTGCTCGCGCTGATCGGGTTCGGGTTCAAGGCGGGCCTGGTGCCGCTGCACGTGTGGCTGCCCGAGGCGCACCCGGTCGCCCCGGCGGACGGGTCCGCGTTCTTGTCCGGCGTGGTCGTCAAGCTCGGCGTGTACGGGATCGCGCTGTTCGCGTTCCGGCTGGCGCCGCTGGGCGGCGCCTGGCCTGGCCTGGTCACCATGTTCGGCGGCGCGGTGACCGCCGCGATCGGCATCCTGTACGCGATGGCCGAGCGTGACATCAAACGGTTCCTGGCCTACTCAACGATCGAGAACACGGGGATCATCGTGACCGCGTTCGGCGCCGCGATGATCTTCCACTCCTACGGGCAGCTGGACCTGTGGGCGTTCTTGCTGATCGCCGGTCTTTATCACGTGGCCAATCACGGCTGCTACAAGACGCTGCTGTTCCTCGAGGCCGGCGTGACCGAGCACGCGACGGGCACCAGGGACATGGACCGGCTCGGCGGGCTTGTCCACCGCCTGCCGCGCTCGGCGGTGATCGCTTTCGTCGGGACGCTCGGCATCGCCGCGCTGCCGCCGCTGAACGGGTTCGTCAGCGAATGGCTGATCTTCCAGGGCCTGTTCCAGGGGTTCCGCACCGGCAGCCACCTGACCGGCATCCTCATCGTGCTCGCCGCGGGGACGCTGGGGCTCACCGGCGGGCTGGCGATCTACGCGTTCGTCCGCGGGTTCGGCATCCCGTACCTGGGCATGCCGCGGACCCGCCCGGCGGCCGCCGCCTCCGAGGCCGCGCAGCCGGTCGTCGGGCCGGGGCTGCTTGCCGTCGCGTGCGTCGCGCTGGCCGTCGGCGCGCCGGTCGTGCTGTCTGCCTTGTCCCGGGTGGCGCACACCGTGACCGGGGTCACGCTCGGCCCGCTGCTGCTGCCAGGCAAGCTCACCGTCATCCCCGCGCACACCGACTTCTCCGCGTTCTCCCCGACTTACCTGTCGGTGTTCCTCGTGTGCGCGCTGGCCGTGCCCGTCCTGATCTACGTGGCGGGCCGGCCGCGCGCGAAGTCGGTGACGGTGCCGGTGTGGGACGGCGGGATCGTGTCGTTCCGGCCGCGGATGCAGTACTCGGCGATGACGTTCTCCGCCCCGACCCGGGTCACCTTCGACGCGCTGTACCGGCCGTCGGTCTCGGTCAGCAGGCCGTCGGACGACGACCCGGCCGGCCGGTCCGGCCCGGTGCACTACGAGGTGCGGGTCACGCCGGCCTTCCAGCGGTACCTGTACCGGCCTTTGGTGCGCGGTCTGGAGTGGCTGGCGGACCTGGTGCGGCCCATCCAGTCCGGTGACGTCAACCTGTACCTGCTGTACGTGTTCCTGGTCGTCCTGCTCGCCTACCTGCTCGGCGCTGTCTAGCGGGCCGCCCCTTCGTCGAGTTTCTTGCCGGCATCGGTGCCCGCGACTGAGTAGACGACCCGGGTGTTGCGCGTCTTGAGGAAGTCTTGCAGGGACTGGCCGCGCATCGCCGCGTAGACGTGCAGGTTGGACTCGCCGATCACGGCGGCCAGCTTCTCGAGCATGAAGAAGATGACGCCGTAGTGGATCATCCCGCGCCAGTCCCGGGCACGGATGAGGTTCTTCTCCTCCTCGGTGAGCCCGGCCTCCTTGAAGGAAGTCTCCGGGTCGTCGCGGAAGCGGGCCCGGTGGTCGGCGTCGACGAGGTCGTGCAGGAACTTGTTGATCCGGTACCCATGCACGCTGCGCGCG
>JASHPP010000813.1 GCA_030038035.1 Trebonia sp. | reverse complement strand
TATCCGCCCCGGAACACCTGCCCGGTGGTGTCAGTGAACGTGAAGTCGCCCTCAGCAACGTCGATGATGCTCAGGTCGGCGTCCCGCCCGACCGCGATAGCCCCGAGTTCGTCTTGCTGGCTGAGCGCCCTGGCCGCACTAGAGGTGGTTGCCTTGACCACGTCAGCCAGCGTGTAGCCAATCGACATGAACTTGGCCATGCACTCAAGCAGGCTGTGGAAGCTCTGGCCCATTGCGGTCAGGTCGCTGCTGATGGTGTCGGGATACAGGCCCAGGTCGGCTTGCCGCCTGGCGACCTCGATGCCGAAGTTGCCGCGGCCGAGCGCCGAGTCGAGCACGACGCCGTTGGCGCGGGCCTCGGCGACCTCTGGGTACGGCTTGCCGGACGGGTCGAGGACGCGCCCGGAGTTCGGCGTGCACAGGTGGGTCAGGATGTCGCCTGGCTCGAATGTCCGCAGCAGGAATCGGGTCAGCTCGCCACGCCGTGCCGCCGACGCCTCATCCTTTGCGGTGAAGTCGCCGATGTGCACCATCAGAGGTACGTCGAGATCCCTGGCCGCTGCCTTGGCCTTGGTGATGATGTCCTCGCCCTTGTCCGCGAAGGCCGGGCCGACGATGCGGAGCTTGACCCCGGCAATAAGCCCGGGATTGCGCTCGACGGCCTTCTGCAAGGCGTCCCTGTTGATGTCGTCGAGCGTGTTGATGTCCGCCGGACCTGGCATGGTGTGCGCATAGCTGCCAGCGTTCACCATCGTTATGACCCGGGTCTTGGCCTTGGGCAGGATGTGGGCGGGGAAGACGCCGAGGTTGGCGACGCCGACCGACCCGCAGTCCGCGACTGTGGTAACACCTGAGCGCACTCCGATGGCGTCGGCATCGCACATGCCCATGCCCACACCCTCGGTGATCGCACCGTCGGCGACGTGCGTGTGAAGGTCGATTAGTCCTGGCACGACGCGCCGGCTCGCGCCACGGATCTCAAGGACGCGAGCCGCGTCCTGCGCCGGGATGTCGGAGGCGATCCGCGCGATCTTGCCGCCGGTGATCGCGATGTCCAGGACTCCGTCCAGCCCCTGGCCGGGATCCAGGACGTGGCCTCCCTTGATCAGCAGGTCGTAGGTCATGCCGGTCGCCTCCTCACTTTCCCCACAGCTTCTTGCTCGCCAGTTCGCAGCCCTGTGCCATGGCGCGAAGCTTGGCCCAGACGATTTCCTCGTGTCCGACGCGTGATCCGATGCCGCAGTCCGTGCCGGCTTGGACGTTCTCGCGGCCCGCGACGCTGGCATAGTTGACTAGCCGCTCGGCGACCAGGCCCGGGGCCTCGACCAAGTCGGTCGCGTGCGAGATGACGCCGGGCACCAGGATCTTGCCGTCAGGCAGCTTGATGTCGCGCCACACGGTCCACTCGTGGGCGTGCCGGACGTTGCCGGCCTCGACGGAGTATGCCTGGGCGTTGATCTTGACCAGCAGGTCGCCGATGTGCACCAGGTCGATATCGGTCACATGCGGCCGGTGTCCGCTGCCCCAGCAGACGTGGAACCGGATCTGGTCAGCCGGCAGGCCGTTCAGCGCGTGGTTGATGATCTCCACGCAGAACTCCAGGTACTGACGGTACCGGGGCACGTCCCAGTCGGGATAGAACTGCCACGAGGTGGCGAACTCCGGCTCGTCGATCTGCACGATGAACCCCGCGTCGGTGATCACCTTGTACTCCTCCCGGACCACCTCGGCGACCGCGGTCATGTACTCCTCCTCGGTGGAGTAGTACTCGTTGCGCGCCCCCGCGCCCAGGCTCAGCGGGCCCAGCGCCGCCACGAAACCCTCCACCTCGGCGGGCTTGCCTGCCAGCGCCTTGGTGAGCGCCGCAACGTCGGCCTTGATGGCATCGTGCCCGGTGTAGGTGACCGGGCCGGTGGCGACCCGCTCAGTGGTCGGCTCCGGTGGCCGGCCGGGCTTGAAGTAGCCGGGCCGGACCGGGCCACCCGACCCCTGCAGCCATAGCCCCGATTCGTAGAATCCGGGGAACATGCGCCGTTCCCGCCCGCCGACGCCATCACGCTTGCGCGGCTTCGAGGCGTCGACCGGCAGCAACTCCCACCCGGTCACCCGCTGATGGATGTACCCGGAGTACGCTCCCCCGCCTGCGGCCTTCACGTACTCGCCGTCGTTAACGACATCCACACCGCACTCGAGCTGACGATCCACCACGTACCGCACCGCGGCCGGCAGCTCCGCAGCCACCTCCGCCGTCACCACCGGGCCCTGCTGCAGCAGCGTGTCGAACTCCGCCGGCCGCGGCAGGTTCCCGCCGTGCGTCGACCGGATCCGGTCGGTGCTATGCCTCATCTGCGCCCGTTCCTTCCGTGGTTACGAGGTGCGCCGGGTGAACTTCTGGATCTGATGAGCGGCCGCCTCGGCCGGGCCTACGCCGCCCTGCCCAACCCCGAAGGTGTAGGAAACCTCGCAGACGTACAGGTCGCCGCGTGAGTCAACGGCGATGCCGTGCGGGGCGATGAAGTTGCCCGGCGCGGTCCGGCTGACCGTGCTCGCGCCCCACCTGGCCACGATGGAGCCGTCGGACGCGAAGATCGTGACCCGGCCGGGATGATCCTCGCGCATGAACCCGTGCGTGAAGGAGCCCTTGCCTTTGGGCCGCCACAGCTCCGCTACATACGAATAGCCGTCGGCGTCGATGGCGACGTGGCAGGGACGTTGCACATCGGTCCATTCCGTGAGGTAGCGGCCGTCGGGATCGAAGACCTGGATGCGGTCGTTCTCCCGGTCGCAGACGTGCACCCGGTCATCGGGGCCGACCGCGATGCCATGCGGCAGGTGGAACTGGCCGGCGCCGACCCCCACCTCACCCCACGACGTGATCAGCTCCCCGTCAGGGGAGAACACGTGGACCCGGCAGTTGCCGTAGCCGTCCGCGACGTAGATGCGCCCGGCCGAGTTGATCGCCAGGTTAGTGCAGCCGTTGAATGGCTCGCCCGCCCGCTCGACGGTCTCGACGTTGTGGACGACGAACGGGCCGCCCTTCCTGTTGCCGGTGTCCGAGGGCTGGCCGGGCCGGCCAAGCGTCAGCAGCAGCTTCCCGTCCGGAGAAAACTTCCGTACGGTGTGGTCCCCGTTGTCCACGGTCCACACCGAGTCGTCAGGCCCGACGGTCAGCCCGTGCGGGTTGGTAAAGTTCTCCCCGCCCCAGGCGGTGATGAAAGTGCCGTCTGGCTCATACACGAGCAGGTTGGAGTCATATCTCGTCAGCAGGTACACCCGGTCCTGGGAATCGGTGTCCACCGCCGACACGTCACGGTGAGAGATCCCTGCCGGGAGCTTTTCCCACTGTGCGTCGACCTCGTACCTGAAGTCAGCGGTTGGCGGCGCCGTCGTGTCTCCTCGCATCGCGGTAGTCCTTCCGTTAGCTGGCCGCGGGCCGGAACCTGGGCAGGGCGCTACCTTCTCCGGTGTCGTGGAACTCGACCTCGACTGGCAGGCCGACGACGAGATCAGCGCCATCGGCCGCGACGATGTTGGTCATGATCCGCGGGCCCTCGTCGAGCTCGACGTAGGCCAGCACGATCGACGCGCAGTCCTGGTACGCGCCCTCAGGGCGGTAGTTGACCGTGTAGCTGTAGACGCGGCCGCGGCCGGACGCCTCGAACCACTCGGTGTGCAGGCTGTAGCATTCCGGGCAGATCGCTCGCGGGTACCAGATCACGCCGCCGCAGTCCAGGCAGCGCTTAAGCAGCAGCCCGCCCTCCGCCGTCGCCGCCCAGAACTCCCTGGTCTCCGGGTTGACCACCGGCGCGGGCGCGGGAAGCGACCCGTCCTGCGTGCTCACGCGTCCTCCCGGCCGAGGATGAGCGTCGCGGCGGCCGACCGGGTGCCCAGCGACCCGCCGTTGCCGTGCGCGAGCGCGATCTCGCAGTCGGGCACCTGCACCGGGCCGTTGGCCTCGCCGCGCAGCTGCCGGACCGCCTCGATCACCTTCGTCATCCCGCCGCGGTTCACCGGGTGGTTGTTGCACAGGCCGCCGCCGTCGGTGTTGAAGGGGAGGCTGCCGTGCGGCGCCTCCAGGGAGCCGTCGGCCGCGAACGCGCCGCCCTTGCCCTTCTCGCAGAACCCCAGGTCCTCGATCGTCTGGAGCACCGTGATCGTGAACGAGTCGTAGATCGACGCGTAGTCGATGTCGCCGACCGTCACGCCTGCCTCCTCGAACGCCCGCGGTCCGGACCACACCGCGCCAGTGCAGGTCAGGTCGATGCGACCGTTGTCCGCTAGCTTCGGCGACTCGCCGTGGCCGAGCACCTTGACGGTCTGCCGGGGCAGGTCCCTGGCTACCTCCGGTGCCACCACGACGAGCGCCCCGCCGCCGTCGCTGATCACGCAGCAATCCAGCCGGTGCAGCGGATCGCTGATCATTGGCGAATCAAGGACCTCCGCAACGGTCACCGGCGTGCGCAGCATCGCGTTCGGGTTGTGCTGCGCGTGCCGGGACGCCGCCACCTTGATCGCCGCCAGCTGGGCGCTCGTCGTGCCGTATTCGTACATGTGCCGCCGGGCCGCCAGCGCGTACATCGACACCGTGGTCGGCCCGAACGGCTGCTCGAACGCTGCCTCCGGCGCCAGCCCCGACGCGGATGCACGGGGCGTCCGCTGCGACCTGGGCAGCCCGGCGAGCGTGATGAGGGCGACACGGCACTTTCCCGCGGCGATCGCTACGGCCGCGTGGCCGACGTGCGCCACGTAGGAGGAGCCGCCGGTCTCCGTCGAATCCGCGTAGTGCAGCCGCCGCAGCCCGAGATAGTCGGCCATCGAGATCGGCCCGAACCCGGGCGCGTCGCCGGCGCAGAAGTACGCGTCGACGTCGCTGAGCGACAGGCCAGCGTCGGCCAACGCGCCGAGTGCCACCTCCGCGTGCACCTGGGCAATCGACTGGTCGGCAATCCTGCGGTCCGGGTGCTCGTAGGCACCGGCGATGTGGGCCTTGCCGCGAATGGTCACGCTCACACCCTGGCCGCGAGGGTCTCCGCGGTGACGTTCTCCTCTTCGGTGAACTGCTTGATGACGAAGTCGAAGGTGCCGTGCTTGACACCGTTCCCGTCGACCGTGCAGGGCACGAGCAGGTCAGGGTTGTAGTACTCGTCGTCGGTGTTGTGCGGCTCGCCCTCGATGAAGAGCTGGGTGGTGATCGGCCTGCTGATCCCTTGCACCTTGACGTGGATATGCTTGGCGTTGCGGGGCTGGTAGCAGCCGGGGATGATCGAAGTGACCTCATAGCGGCCCGCCGTGTCGGTCACCACGTAGCCGGTGTACTGGTAGCCGACTGCGTCGTAGTCACCGAACTTGTTGCTGGACCAGAAGTTCACGACCGCGCCGGGGATGGGCGTGCCCTTCTCAGTCAGGACCCGGCCGGTGATGATGATCTCCGGTTCGTCGCCGGGTTCCAGCAGATTCGACCGGTTCGGGGCACCGAGCCGGAAGAAAGGTCCCTCGACCTCCTGCGGCGTCTGCGGCAGCTCGCCCGGGCCTGGCGGCGGCGTTGCCCGCACGCCCGGCGTCTTGCCTGCCATCACGCCGGCTACGCCCCGGTCCAGGAACTCACTGTCAGTGGCCTGCGCTTGCACCGTCATGGTGATCTCCTTTCCGGGATTATCCGGCTCCTGATGGGGAGTCAAATCGGTTATGCGCTGCCTGGCGTCGTCATGAACCCCAAATACGTTGCGATGCAATTTGTGCGCCGGCAACGAGGGAGCCGAACTTCGCCCACGCCACCTCGGGGTGCGTGCGCCTGAGGGCCGACGACTGAGCGAAACCGCAGTCAGCACCGCCGATGACGCTGCCCGGGCCGACGATCCGGGCGAACCGCTCGAGCCGCTGGGCGACCAGCCGCGGGTGCTCGACCGTTGTCGTGTGATGGGTGATGACGCCGGGGATAAGGATCTTGCCGTCCGGGAGCCTTGTCCGCTCCCACACCTCCCACTCCCACTCGTGCCGCGGATTCGCGGCCTCGATGGAGTACGCGCCGGCGTTTACCCGCAGGATGAGGTCGACGATTTCCGAGAGCGGCGCGTCGGCCACATGCGGGACGTGCCAGCTGCCGAAACAGACGTGATAGCGGATCCGGTCCTCGGGAATCCCTGCGAGCGCGTGGTTGAGCGCGTCAACGCGCAACTGCGCCCAGCGCCGGTAGACGTCCGCGCCCTGCCCGGCGAGGTAGTCGTACATGTTGGCCAGGACGGCGTCGTCGACCTGGAGGATGTACCCCGCCTCGTGGATGGCGAGGTACTCCTGCCGCAGCGCCTCGGCCATGGCGTAGACGTACTCCTCCTCGGTCTTGTAATACTCGTTCACGCCTTGGTACGCCATGCTCGCCGGGGCCACGCTGGTGAAGAAGAACTCGCGTCCCGGGTGAGCGGCCGCGGCCGCCTGCAGGTTGTCCAGGTCGCGGCCGATCAGCTCATGGCCGGTGTACTCGATCGGCCCGACGCACACCTGCGCGGGCGCGCCCGTCAGCGCGGTCGGTAGCTCCGGGTTATCCGTGAAGAAGCCCTTGAACCGCTCCCGGTCCCTGCCGAGCCAGTCCAGCGGCTTGAGCTGATCCGCGCGGATCTCGAAGCCGGTGACCCTGCCGAGCGCGTACGCCGCCCAGCTTGACTTGCCGAACTCGCCGTCGTTCACCACGTCCAGGCCGACGTCCAGTTGCCGGGAGACCACCTCCGCGACCGCTGCCGTGAGCGTGTGCGCGTAGTCGGCGCGCACAGCCGCGCCGGCGTCCCGCGCTGGCTCACTGACCAGCGTGTCCGGGCGGATCAGGCTGCCCGTGTGCGTGGTCAGGAACCTTGTCTCGCTGCGATGCACGGCGTTGCCCCTCGCTGCCAGTGACAGATTGGCACTTGTTGTCTGATGGTACATTTCCGGCTCTTCGTCGAGAACGCCGCGCCAGCGCGGCGGCGCGCGCTCGCGAACGCGCTCCGGGCTGTCGAGCGAGCGGAACCCAGGCTTACCAGGCCCGCGGCAGGTCCTCGGTGCGCAGCACCCAGGCCCGGGACAGCTCTGTCATCCGTCCGGCCATGCCGACCTCCGCCAGGATGCTCTCCGCGTCCGATCCGGCCCGGCCCGCGGCCCGGCCGAGCACGAGCGGGGACTGCGAGAGCCGGACGGTGAGCCCCGGCATCACGACGGGGCCGAACTCGTCGGACTCCTGAATGAGGCTGAGGCCGAGCTTTCTGGCCCGCTCGCTGGTCATTACCTGCTCGGTGGTCAGCACCTCGTGGGCGCCGACACCCGCCTCCTGCAGGGCCTGGACGGCTTCGGCGCCCGGCTGCCCGGCGAATGCGGCGGTGAGCGCCGCCTCAACGGCGGCCGCATCCGCCGGGCTGACCGTGGCCGCGACCGCCAGCCATGGCACGGACTGGAGGTCAGGCCATTGCGATGGCTTCATGCCGAGGAAGATCCAGCCGTCCCGCACCTGGTAGTACCGCTGGAACGGGCCGCTGCCGAGCGCCTCCGGGCCGCGCGGCTCACTATGCTGCCTGCCGTCGTAGTCCAGCATGAAGATCGCCTGGTGGTACGTGGCGGTCTGCGCGAGCGACGCCGTGACCCGCCCGCCGGCGCCGGTGCGCGTGCGGTGG
>JASHPP010000812.1 GCA_030038035.1 Trebonia sp. | reverse complement strand
GTCGCGTTCGGCAACGTGCTGCGCGGCATCCCGCTCAACGCCGAGCACAACTTCACCGGCAACTTCTTCACGTTCCTCAACCCGTACGCCCTGGTCGGCGGGCTGGCCACGCTCACGCTGTTCACCTTGCACGGCGCGCTCTTCCTGGCCCTGAAGACCACCGGTGACCTGCGCAGGCGCGCGAAAAGGGCCGCCGCGGCGGTCGCCGTGGCGGCCATCGTCGCCGGCGGCGGCTTCCTCGCCTGGACCGAGGCCAGCCACCGCTCAGGGACGACCACCGGCACCGCGATCGCCTCGGTCGCGTGCGCCGCGCTCGCCGCCGCGGCGCTCATCGCCGCTGTGGCCGCCCACTGGGCGGGACGGGAGGGCATCGCGTTCGCGGCGAACGCCACGGCGATCGCGGGCGCCACCGCCGCCCTGTTCACCGCCCTCTACCCGAACGTGCTGCCGTCCACCACCAGCGCCGCCTACTCGCTGACCACGGCCAACGCGGCCTCCGCGGCCAAGACGCTGATCGTCATGACGGTCGTCGCGATCATCTTCCTGCCGTTCGTCCTCGCCTATCAGGCGTGGACGTACTGGGTCTTCCGCAAGCGAGTGAAGGCGTCCTGAAATGCGGCCGCTCGACCCCCGCCTGCTCCGCTACGCCAAAGGCGCCGCCGCCTGGATCGGGGCCCTCGCGGCCCTCGGCGTCCTCACCGCGGCGCTCGTCATCGCCCAGGCCCAGCTGCTCGCCACGATCATCGCAGGCGCGTTTGTCGATAAGGCGACACTGGGCACGCTGCGCACCGCCGTCATCGCGCTCGCCGCCGTGTCCGCGGCTCGCGCGCTGACCGCCTGGGCCGCGCAGGCCGCCGCGCACCGCGCGAGCGCCGCCGCCACGTCGCGGCTGCGCCGCCGCCTGCTCGCCGCCGTCGTCGGCCTCGGCCCGTCCTGGCAGCGCACCCGCCGCACCGCCGAACTCGCCGAGCTCGCCACCACGGGCATCGACTCGCTCGACGGCTACTTCACCAGCTACCTGCCCAAGCTGATCCTCGCGGTCGCCGTGCCGCTCGCGGTGCTGGCGCGGATCGCCACCGCCGACCCGGTCTCGGGGATCACGGTGGCGGTCACGCTGCCGCTTGTGCCGGTGTTCGGCGCGCTGATCGGGATCGCCACAAGCAAGCACGCCCGGCGCCGGTGGCAGGCCCTCGGGCAGCTCGCGCATCACTTCCTCGACGTGGTCACCGGCCTGCCGACGCTCAAGGTGTTCGGCCGCGCGCAGGCGCAGCGAGACCAGATAGCCAAGGTCACCGCCGAGTACCGGCGCGCCACGATGGCGACGCTGCGGCTGGCCTTCCTGTCCAGCCTGGCCCTGGAGCTGATCGCGACGATGTCGGTCGCGCTCGTCGCCACCGAGATCGGGCTGCGGCTCGCCTACGGCGACCTCGGCCTGCGCACCGGGCTGCTCGTGCTGATCCTCGCCCCCGAGGTGTACCTGCCGCTGCGGGCCGTGGGAGCGCAGTTCCACGCCACCGCCGACGGGCTCACCGCCGCGCAGGAGGTCTTCACCGTGCTCGAGACGCCCGTTCCGCAAACCACAGTCACACCACGAGAGGTGACCCTGCCGGAGCTGATCACCGTCGACCGGGTCTCGGTCCGGCACGAAGGCCGCGCCGAGCCGGCCCCGCACATGGCGTCCCTAACCATCGCCCCCGGCTGCATCACCGTCGTCACCGGGCCCAGCGGCTGCGGGAAGACCACGCTGCTTAGCTGCATCCTGGGCTTCACCCGCCCGGACGCGGGCAGCATCAGCCCGCCATGCCCGCCGGACACCTACGCGTGGCTGCCGCAGGATCCGGTGCTGTTCGCGGGGACGGTCGCGGACAACATCAGCCTCGGCCGACCGGGCGCGCCGCCCGCTGAGGTCGAGGCGGCGGCCCGCGCGGCCGCCCTCGACGACGTGCCGCTCGACCGGATGATCGGCGATCGCGGCACCGGCCTGTCCGCCGGCCAGCGCCGCCGCGTCGCGCTTGCCCGCGCCCTCCTCGTGCGCCGTCCGGTGCTGCTGCTCGACGAGCCCACGGCCGGACTCGACGCCGCGGCCGAACGGCGGGTGCTGGCCACCCTGCGCGAGCAGGCCCGCGCGGGCCGCGCGGTGCTCGTGGTATCGCACCACCCGGCGGTCATCGACGCCGCCGACGAGGTGGTCGACCTCGACAGGACAGCGGTGCTGTCATGAGAAGCAGGCTCACCCTCGCCGCGCTCCTCGGCTCGCTCGCCGCCGCCTGCTCGGTCGGCCTGCTCGCCACCGCCGCCTGGCTCATCTCCCGCTCCGCGCAGCACCCGCCCGTGCTGTACCTGATGGCCCCGGCCGCCGTGGTGCAGGCGTTCGGGCTCGGCCGCGCGGGGCTGAGGTACGCGGAAAGGCTGGCCGGGCACGACGCCGCCCTCGGTCTCCTTTCATCATTCAGAACGAGCGCTTACGACTCCCTCGCCCGCATCGCACCCGCGGGGCTGTCGGAGTACCGGTCAGGCGATCTCATCTCCCGGCTCGTGACTGACATCGACTCGCTCGCCGACCGGTGGCTGCGCGTCCGGCTGCCCTATGCCGTCGCGGCGGTCGCCGGGGCGGGCGCGGTGGCCGTTTGCACGCTGCTGCTGCCCGCCGCGGGCCTGATCCTGGCCGCGAGCCTGGTCACCGCCGCGCTGGCCGCGCCCGCGGTGGCGCTCGCCGTCGCCCGCCGCGCCGA
>JASHPP010000811.1 GCA_030038035.1 Trebonia sp. | reverse complement strand
ATCCGTGCCGCTGTCGCCGCGCGCCTCCCACTAGCCGCCGCTCCGCAACCGTCCGCTGCTCCGCAACCAGAACCTGCTCGGCAACCGGAACCTGCTCCCCAACCGGACGCCGCCCGGCAACCGTCCGCCCGTCCGCCCGCCGGGCCCGCGGTCCGGCCCGTCGGCATCGTCGGATCCGCCGGCACCACCGCGGTGCTGCTTGCTCCGCTCGGGCGCCTGACCGCCGCGCAGCTGACCTGGCTGGCAGACCGCATCACCGGCAGGCCCGCGCGGATCACCCCCTGGCGCAGCGTCGTGCTGCCGGACCTGCCTGACGCGGCCGGCGTGCTTCGCGACGCCGCCCGCCTCGGGTTCGGCGTGGACGCGGCATCACCGTGGCTACGCCTGTCCGCCTGTGCCGGCCGGCCTGGCTGCGCCAGCGCGCTGGCTGACGTGCAGGCGGACGCGTTGGCGTTCGGCGCGCGCTGGCCGGAGCGGATCGTGCACGTCAGCGGGTGCGCCCGGCGCTGCGGCCGGCCCGCCGCCACCCAGGTTGACGTGACCGCCACCAGCGAGGGATACCAGGTTGCCGGGGTTTGACTACATCCGCGACGGCGCGGAGATCTACCGCCGCTCGTTCTCCGCCATCAGGGCCGAGGCCGACCTCGCCCGCTTTCCCGCCGACATCGCGCGGGTCGTCGTCCGGATGATCCACTCCTGCGGGATGGCCGACCTGCCCGCCGACGTCGGCTACAGCGACGGCGTGGTGGGGGCCGCGCGGGCCGCGCTGCTTCGCGGCGCGCCGGTCCTGTGCGACGCGCAGATGATCGCCGCGGGGATCACCAGGCGGCGGCTGCCCGCGGGCAACGAGGTCATCTGCACGCTCGGCGACCCGGCGGTGGCGCCGCTCGCGCAGCGGCTCGGGACCACGAGGTCGGCGGCGGCGGTCGGCCTGTGGGGCACGCGGCTGACCGGGGCCGTGGTGGCGATCGGCAACGCGCCGACCGCGTTGTTCCGGCTGCTTGAGCTGCTGGCGGACGGTGCGGGCGAGCCGGCCGCGGTGTTCGGCATCCCGGTCGGGTTCGTGGGAGCGGCGGAGTCGAAGCTCGCGCTCGCGCAGTCCGGCCTTGAGTACCTGGTGGTCCACGGGCGCCGCGGCGGCAGCGCGATGACCGTCGCCGCGGTGAACGCCGTTGCGAGCGAGGACGATTGAACGACGGAACCCTGTACGGCGTCGGGCTCGGGCCGGGCGACCCGGAACTGGTCACGGTGAAGGCCGCGCGGCTGATCGGCGCGGCGGACGTCGTGGCGTACCACTGCGCCCGGCACGGCCGGTCGGTCGCCCGGTCGATCGCCGAGCCGTACCTGCGCGGCGACCAGGTCGAAGAACAGCTCGTGTACCCGGTCACGACCGAGGTCACCGACCACCCGGGCGGCTACGAGGGCGCGATGGAGGAGTTCTACGAGGCGGCCGCCGCCCGGCTGATCGCGCATCTGTCGGCCGGCCGGGACGTGGTGCTGCTCGCCGAGGGCGACCCGCTTTTCTACAGCAGCTACATGCACATGCACAAGCGGATCAGCGGCCGGTTCGCCACCGTGATCGTGCCCGGCGTCACGTCGGTGAGCGCCGCGTCCGCCGCGCTTGCCATGCCGCTCGTCGAAGGCGATGACGTGCTGACCGTGCTGCCGGGCACGCTCGGCCGCGAGCAGCTGGCGGACCGGCTGCGCGGCACCGGGGCGGCGGCGATCATGAAGATCAGCCGCGGCTACGCCGACGTGCGCGCGGCGCTGAAGGACTGCGGGCGGCTGGACCAGGCGTACTACGTCGAGCGCGCCTCCGGGGGACGGCGGCAGGTCATCGAGCGTGCGGGAGACGTCGACCCGGCGGCGGTGCCGTACATGTCGCTGGTCATCATCGCCGGCGCGGAAGCCGCCGGGCATCCGGTGCCCGCGTCGCCCGGTCCCGACGGCGAGCGTGACACCGGCCCGGGGCGCGTGGACGTCGTGGGGCTCGGCCCCGGCGGGCGCGACTGGCTGACCCCGCAGGCGGCGGCGGCGCTGGCCGCCGCCGACGACCTCGTCGGCTACGCGCCCTACGTGGACCGCGTGCCGCCCAATCCCAGGCAGCGGCGGCACGGCAGCGACAACCGGGTGGAGGCACAGCGCGCGGAGTTCGCGCTCGACCTGGCGCTGCGCGGCCGCCGGGTCGCGGTCGTCTCCTCTGGCGACCCTGGCGTGTTCGCCATGGCCTCGGTGGTGCTCGAGACGGCCGCGGCAGATTCCCGGTTCGCCGGGATACCGGTCGCCGTCGTGCCAGGGATCACCGCCGCGCAAGCGGTCGCCGCCCTGGCCGGCGCGCCGCTCGGCCACGACTACGTCACGCTGTCGCTGTCGGACCGGCTCAAGCCGTGGGCGGTCATCGCCAGGCGGCTCGAGGCGGCGGCGGCCGGCGACTTCGCGATCGCGATCTACAACCCGGCGTCACGGTCCCGGCGGCAGCAGCTGGCCGACGCGCGGGCGCTGCTGCTCACGCACCGGGACGCCGCCACTCCGGTGGTGGTCGGCCGCGCCGTCGGCACCGACGACCAGCAGGTCACGGTGACGACCCTGCGCGAGCTCGATCCCGCGCAGGTCGACATGAGCTGCCTGGTCATCGTCGGCTCCAGCCAGTCCCGGGTGGTGCGCGACAATTCGGGCGCGGCCCGGGTGATCACGCCGCGCCGCTATCCCGGCTGATCCCCGCTCTGCCCGCCGATCCAGCGCAGCGCCTCGGCGACCGTCGCCGCGACAGCGCTGCCCGGCGGCGGCGGCGGGCGCCGCACCATGACCACCTGGACACCGAGGTCCGCGGCGGCCCGCAGCTTCGCGGCCGTCATGGGGCCGCCGCTGTTCTTGGACACCAGCAGCCCGATCCGGTGCTCGCGCAGCAGCGCCGACTCCCCCCGCACCGTGTACGGGCCGCGGTCGAGAATCAGCGTCATGCGCGGCGGCACGGCTCCCTCCGGCGGGTCGACGGTCCGGACGAGGAACCGGTGAGCGTCGTCGGCGGCGAAGGCGGCCAGGTCACGGCGGCCCGTGGTGAGGAACACGCCGTCGCCCGGCCAGGCCCGCACGGCCGCGACCGCCTCGGCCATGTCAGCGGCCAGCTGCCAGGAGGGGTCGGCCGGCCAGGCGGGACGGCGCAGCACGAGCCGCGGCACACCCGCGTCGGCGGCGGCCAGCGCCGCGTTCGCGCTGATGCCGCCGGCGAACGGGTGCGTCGCGTCGATGAGATGGGTGATCCCCTCCTCGCGCAGGAAGGCGGCCAGGCCGCCCGCGCCGCCGAACCCGCCGACGCGGACCGGGCCGTCGGGAAGCCGGGGAGCGCGTACCCGGCCCGCCAGCGATGACAGCACGTCGGCGCCTTGCGCCACGAGCAGGGCGGCCAGCTCCCGCGCCTCACCGGTTCCGCCGAGGATGAGGATGCGCACCTGACCAGGCTAGTGCCGGGCCCCGGCGGGTGCGGGAGGATGGGCGGATGCGCGAACTGCTCCTCATCGGCATGGGTCCCGGGCACCCTGACCAGATCACCGTCCAGGCCGTCAATGCGCTGAACCGGGTGGACGTGTTCTTCCGCATCGACAAGGGCGACGCGAGATCCGGGCTGAACGCGGCCAGGGACGAGATCCTGCGCCGGCACGTGACCCGCCCCGGCTACCGGGTCGTGGACATCCCCGAGCCGCCGCGCGACCGGTCGCCGTCCCTGACCGCGGATGAGTACCAGGGCGCGGTGCGGGACTGGCACGACGCCCGCGCGGAGCTGATCGCGACGGCGATCGGCGACGAGCTCGGCCCGGACGGGGTGGGCGCGTTCCTCGTGTGGGGCGACCCGTCGGTCTACGACTCGATGCTGCGGATCG
>JASHPP010000810.1 GCA_030038035.1 Trebonia sp. | reverse complement strand
CGGCCGCCCGCACTGCCGAGTCGTGCAGATCGGTGAGCTTCACCTGCTGCGCACCTCCAATGCTCCCGCCGGCCGCCATATGCGCACCGCCTGGCTGCTCATCCTGGCTTGGAACGCGCGTGCGGGCAAGCTTGGAGGAATGCGACGACGCCAGCGCGCACGACACAAGCACGAGCCGCCTGGCGCACTCTATATCGCCGAATCGGTTCTTCTGACTACGCGTACCAGCGGTGGCGGTGAGGACGCACCGATCATCCAGTTCTGGCCAGTCTGCCGCATGCCGTGAACTGTCCGAGGACCCGTGTGTCACGAGAGTACCGCGAGCCGACCGAAATGCTCTGCAGCAAAGCGTGAGAACACGATCTACATAACCAGCCGCCGTGTACCCGGCCGGTTATCCGCTAATGCCAGAGTTGACGGCTTTGGCCTGTCGGTTCGTTTCCTCAGCCACCGTTATCATCCTCGCCTGTCCCTGCGTCATTATCCCCATGGTCTTGGCTGCGGGAGGCCATCCGGCCGGAGGACCTGTACGGCATGCTGCCGGGGGGTCGGCGCCATCCCGGAAGCGTGATCGCCGTCGCCGTGACGGATGCAAGTGTAACGCGACGGAGCCGTTAACTTGAGAATCCCCCCTGGCCAACGATCTCCCATGCACCGGTTGTCTGGTCGATGGCGATGTCGCTGAAATGCGCGGGAACGCCCTGCTGCGGAATCGTGCACGTGTAGTAATCCCAAGGCTCGGGGGGAGCTGTGCACGTGACAGAGACCGCGTGCCCCGTACAGGTCGTGACTACATGCTGGATGGAGCGCGCGAGGGAGGCTGTGGTCACAGGAAGAGCGGCGTTTCCTTGCCAGTTAAGACAATCACTGGGCTGACTGGCGCCTGGGCCCGCGGTGTTGGTCGCCGCAACCCCGCCGGCACCCGGGCCGGCCTGAGGCGTCGCGCTGCCACCCGACGTTAGCGCTGACGCCACGGTGACTATGACCACCACGGCCACGAGGACTGCGGCGACGAAAGCCGCGACAACCGTGATGGACGCGCCCGGACCGGCGTCGTGCGGTATCGTGCGGCGCAGCCAGCGGGGGAGGCGGTTGGACTCGCTTGCCTTGTGGACGAGGAATTGCAGCCGACTGACGAAGGCGTCCGCGGCAGCAGCTCCAGTCCCGGCGCCAGCTGTAGCCAGAAACCCGCCAGCCATGGCGGGCGCTCCGCTAGCGGCCGGGGCTGTCGGCGGCCCGGAGCCAGGATGGGCCGACGGGTTGTGTCCGGCGTGGGCTTGCTCGACGACGCGCCGGATGACCTGGTCGATGCGGTCACGGAACTCGCCGGCGAACACGATCGGGATCAGCGCTGGCACGTACGGGCCGACGAGCTGGCGGCGTTTGTTGTTGCAGGTCCGGCAGTTGTCGCAGACGTTGCAGTCATTGAAGTGGTTGACGATCCGCTGCCGGAGCGCGGCGGTGAAGAGATCCGCGTCGGCCGGGGCGGCCGCGAACGTCGGCGTGTCGGCGGTGCGCATCTTGGCGGTGTCGTCGAGGATGCGGGCGAGGTCAGGACAGTATCTCCGTCCCTCTTGCATCAGGATCAGCGCGCCGAACCCGTCGGCGATCAGGCCCTGCACGATGGTGGCCTCGTTGCTCGCGGCCTTGTCCGCGATGCCCAGCCGCCCGGCGATCTCTCTGCCGGTCAGTTCCTGGACGAACCGCAGTTGGTAGATCTCCTGCTGCCGGCCGGTGAAGGTGGCGACGACGCGTTCGACCAGCTTTGTCGCGTGCGCCCGACGTGACGCGCTGCCCGACCGGTCCTCCTCGTCGTCCTCGGTCTCGTCCAGGCTGCGGCCTTCAGGCAGGTCGGCCCACTGCACACCGGCGGGCTTGGTCTTGCGGATGTACTCCTGACCGCGATGGCGGGCGATCTCGATCAGCCACCCGGCCAGCTTGTCCGGCCGTTCTGGCCCCTTCCCCTGGGCCAGCAAGGTGAACGCGGCCTCGAACGCTGCCTGGCCGACGTCTTGGGCGGCTTCCGGATCCGGGAACCAGTAGGCGCACTGGCGCAGAACTGTTAACCGGTACTTGCCCGCGATGGCCTCGAAGGCCGCGGTCCGCTCCTGATCCGTCGTAGCGCCGAGTGCTCTGCGGACAAGGTCGGCGTCGCTGGACTGAATCCCCTCCATGTTCCCCTCCTGCTTCGCAGTCTGCGATCGCTATGTCGCATTTGCGTCACGAGGACATGACAGAAAGTCCACGAAGAAACTTTGGGCCCGGCATGGGAAAAGTCGCGCTGCCCTGACCCACCCCTCCACACCCCGCACCCGCGGGGGAAAAGAGGGAACAAGAGATGAACCCAAACCCGCGCGCGATCCTGACCGGTGCCCTGCTCACCGCCGGAGCCGCCGGCCTCCAGGCCGTACTCACCGCACTCGGCTGCGGCCCGGCCGGCATCATCACTTCTATCGCCGCACTGCTTACTACGGCAATCACCGTCCTGGGCCCGAAGCTGATCGAGCTGCGCGGCGAGCAGCAGTTTTTCAGGGAAATCCGCTGGCTCATCATGCACAAGGTGGACGGGGACGATCTCAAGGAGATCGCGACGCAGCTCAAGCAGTTCCACGAGAAGGCACTCCAGGCTCACGTCGCCGCGATCAAAGCAGCCCACACCAAGACAAAGAAGCCAAGCATGAGAAGGTCACGCCGGTCCTCATCTGCCGCCTCGTAGCAGACTAGCCGGGTGGCCAAGGAAAACCGCGCCTCGGTCACCCGGCCGGGTTCCGGCGCTCGTGCTCGCTGAACTCCACACATGCGCACGCTCACCGTGGGACACGCCACCCATCTCGGGCGGCATAACATCCGGATAAGTCTCCGATTGCCAGGTGAGGATCGAGCAGCTAATCGCATACCGAACGGCGGTTCCCGCGCGTTGCTTGATCACAGAACGTGCGGGTCCTGGATTCTGCGCATGGAATAATGCCTCGGACCCTGACTTGTGACAATTTAGTGCGTTGCTGCCGGGCCGTGGATTTGGCTGAGGGCTGTCTGGAGGTCGGCGGGCAGGGGGTCGGCCGCGGTGATGACGTGCTTGCCGGCCTGGATCTGAATGGTGCGGTAGCGTCGGGCGGTCTTGACGAACTTGCGGATCGACCATCCGGTCTGGTGCTCGATCCAGCGGCTGACCGCCAGGGCCGCGAAGACTATGGTCAGGTGCGCCTCAATCGAGTCGCGCAGGTGGTGGTAGACCGGGCGGGCCTGCAGGTCGTGCTTTGACATGCGGAAACTCTTCTCGATTTCGAAGAGCCGGCGGTAAGAGCCGATCACGAACTCGGCCGTGACCGGGGTGCCGTCGGGGCAGGCGGCGAGGTTGGTGACGTAGCCCTTCAGGCCGGCCAGGGTCCTGGCCTTGGCCTCGAGCTCGCGGTTGACGCTTTTCGTCGCGCCGTCCAGGGCGATGAACCGGTTCCGCTTGACCGGCGCCAGGCCCGCGACCGCCTTGGCGGCCCTGGCGACCTGCTCGTCGATCCCGCGCAGCGTGCGGCGTGCCCGGTCGGCCTTGTACTGGTAGTAGATGACCTGGTCGCGGCGCTTGGACGACGGCCCGGCGGGCCAGGGCTGGGTGAAGATGTGCCCGTCGGGGATGTCCTCGCCCGGGTGCTCGCAGCGCCACTTGTCCACCTGGTAGGGGACGTCGGGGATCTTCATGCCGAGGATGAACGACAGGCCCGCGGCCTCGATGGCCTTCTGGTTCGCCTCGGAGATCATGCCCGCGTCGGCGACGACGGTGACGTCGGGCAGCCGGTGGGCGGCCATGAACTTCTCGATGACCGGCAGCATCGTCTTGGTCTCGGCCTTGTTCCCCTCGAACGCGCTGACCATGAGGGGGAAGCCGTCCTGCCCGGTGAGCAGGCCGATGGTTATCTGCGGCTCAAGACGGCGCTCCTTGGAGAACCCCGGCTCGCGGAACGTCCCCGGCGTCGGTCTCGAAGTAAAGCGTTGACACGTCGTAGAGCACGAGGGAGGCAGGACCCAGCCGGGCGTGCGCCGCGCAGGCGGCCGACAGCTCCTGCCGGAACTCCTGCTTCGCATACGCCGGCAGGCGCCGCAGCACGGTCCGGTACGACCCCGCGGCCGCTGCGCCCGCCTCCTCCAGGACCCGCAGGGAATCGAGCTTGCTGGCCGGCTCGATGATCCGGGCCAGCACCAGCTGCCGGAACACCTCATCCCCGCCAGCCGCCCGGCTCAGGCCCAGCACGTCGTAGGCGCGCATCAGGGCATCGAGCAGGCAGCTCATCCGCGAGGAAGTGACCGGCAACGGGCCGCCGCCCCGCCCGCCAGGCTCCAGGCCCGGGTCAAGCTCACCCTGCCCGGCCGCGAGCCGCTGCCGCGCAGCCGCCTTCAGCAGTTCCAGCTCCGCATCATCGTGGGCCGACCCGACGTGCTCGATATCCCGCGACCCGCGGCGGGAGGAGTACACGATCTGCACGGCAGTCGCGCCCGAGGCCGTCTTCACCGTCCGCACATACGGCACCAGGCCACCCTACAGGCAGGGATTAGTGCACACATTCAGCCGCAGAAATCAAAGAATCCGCAGGTCAGCGAACCGCCCACCGCCCACGCCGCCGAACATGTCACAAGTCAGGTCACAGATGACCCGATTATGGGCGCCAAGCTGCTGGCTTACCTTTCCCGTCCAGAGCGCGCCTATCGGCGGTTCCCGCGCGTTGCTTGATCACAGAACGTGCGGGTCCTGGATTCTGCGCATGGAATAATGCCTCGGACGGCTGCTGCCGAGCGGCCATACTAAGGCGCATGGTTACGTTCAGGCGGGAGATCAAGCTCTGGCACGAGACCGGCGTGACCCAGCGGGCGCTGTTGATCCGCGATGACGTCGATACCTACTGGCTCGCCTGCCAGATGCAGCACAGGCGGATCACCGACCCAGGTCCCGCCATCCTCAACGATCCCCGGTCGGGCCTAATCCAGCGTCGGGTCGACGTGGACCTGTTCGTCGTCAGCCTGCACCGCCTGCACACCGTGGCTAAGCTTGCTGCCGAAGTGGCGGACCCGAGAAAAGTCCTCTCCGAGGCACTCGAGCGGTTCGGTGTCCTGACTGTCGGCCTGCCGCTGTCGGATGGCGAACCGGACCAGCCGACGACTATCGCGAGCGTCCGGAATGCCTTCGAGCACGGGCAGAACCTGACGATCCGAGGCGGGCTCGGCCTGGCCAGCGGCCCTGATGGATGGTGGATCAGCTACCGCGGCCGCATGTTCCAGACCAAAGACCTGCTTGCCGCAGCCGAAGAGCTGCACCGTGCGGTCCGCGCTGCGGTGGATCCGGAGGCGTTCAGCGACTTCCACGGGGGTCATCCGTTCATCGAACTGCGTGACCCGGCGGATATCGCCCGGCCCTGGCGGCCCGGCTCCGACATCACAGACCGGCAGGCTGCGACGATGGCACGGATGGCGGCCGACCTGCGCAGCCGTGTCAGCAGGGCACAGTAGACGGGGTCATGAGACGGGCCGGCCGCGAGTGCTGTCGTCGCCGTGAGTGCCCTGATTG
>JASHPP010000809.1 GCA_030038035.1 Trebonia sp. | reverse complement strand
AGCAGCAGCGCCGCCCGCAGCCACGGCTGGCTGCCGCGGGCGGCCGCGCGCGCCGGGGAGACGGCGACGGCGTCGGCCGGCCCGCCGCCAGGCGCTTGCGGTGCCACGGGCTGGCTGCGGGTAAAGCGGCGCGGGAATTGCTCGGGTATCGTCATGGCGCGCTCCGGTGCACGAGTCCAGGGACTTCCGATATCGCGCCGACCAGGCTTCCCGGCTCACCTGACCATGAGCCTAGACCACCGGGGAACGCCTGCCAACAGGGGCGGGCCGTGCCCGTGCCTCAGCCGAGCACGTGCCGCGCGGCGCTCACCATGGCACGCACGCCGGCCGGCAGCGTGGGCTGGATCAGCGGGGCGAACTCTGGGGAGTGGTTGCCCGGGGCGCCGTCGTTCGAGCCGCCGATTCCCCAGAACACCGATGGCACACCCGCCGCTGTCGCGAATAGCCCGAAGTCCTCGCTGCCCATCACCGGTTCCATCTCCACCGCGTTGCCGAACACGCCCGCCAGGCGGGCGGTCAGCCCCGCGTCGTTGACCGTCACGGGGAACGAGCTCAGCGTCAGGTACGACGGCGGGCGCGCGGCGCCAGAGGCCGCCGCCTCGGCGTCGATGATCCGCCGCGCGCCCTCGGTCAGCCGCCGCTGGACCTGCGGATCGTAGGCGCGGAAGTTCAGCGTGATCGTCGCGGTGTCGGGGATGACATTCTCCGCGTGCCCCGCCCTCAGGCGGGATACCGTGACGACGCCCCGGTCGGCGGGCGCGATCTCGCGGGCGACAAGCGTCTGCAGCCGCAGCACCGCCGACGCCGCCATCACCACCGGGTCGACGGCCCGCTCCGGCCGCGAGCCGTGCCCGCCGCGGCCGTACAGCGTCACGTCCCAGCTCTCGGCCGCGCCGAGCATCGCCCCGGCGCGGTACAGCACGGTCCCGGCATCGCTGGCGAAGACATGCTGGCCGAGCACCGCGTCGGGAACCCCGACGCGGCGGAACAGCCCGTCGTCGAGCATGGCCCGCGCGCCCGCCCCGACCTCCTCGGCGGGCTGGAAGACCGCGATCACCGTGCCCTGCCAGTCGCCGCGTGCCGCGGCCAGCTCCGCGACCGCGCCGCACAGCCAGGTCACGTGCATGTCGTGGCCGCAGGCGTGCATGACGTGCGTGCGCTCGCCGCGCGCGTCGGTCGCGACGACGTCGCTGGCATAGTCGAGGCCGGTCTGCTCGCGCAGCGGCAGGGCGTCCATGTCGGCGCGCAGCAGCACCGTCGGCCCGTCTCCGTTGCGCAGCGCACCCGCCACGCCGGTCCCGCCGATGCCGGTCGTCACGGCGAACCCCGCCGCGTCCAGCCGCTGCGCTGCGATCCCCGCCGTCCGGTGTTCGGCGAACGACAGTTCGGGGTGGGCGTGCAGGTCCTTGTACAGCGCTTCCAGGTCTGCGCGCAGGTCGTCCATCGTCACCCTTATGTGGTTGGCGGTGGCTTGTCAGCCAGCCGGATGTGCAGGTGTGCGTCGTCGGGGAACTCGGGGAGCTGCGGCGGCAGTACCGCGGTCAGGGCGAATCCGGTTTTGTCCGCCACCCGGCACGATGCGTGGTTGCCGACGGCGTGGATGAGTTCCACTCGTTCAAGCGGCCGGTCCCTGGGCAGGCGGAAGGCCCACTCGCATACCGCGTTCAGGGCCCGCGGCGCGATTCCCTGCCCGCGCCAGGGCGCCGCGACCCAGTAGCCCACTTCGCCCGAGGCACCCTCGCGGTAGAGCCTGCGGATACTGACTCCTGCGAGCAGGTCACCGGCCGCGCCGTCGGCGTCGGCGTGCAGCACCGCGAAGCTGAAGCCGGTCCCGGCCCGCCGCTCGGCGCCGCGCGCCTGGATGATCCGGTGCGCCTCCTGCGTAGTCGTGACCGCGTGCCGCAGCCAGTGCCGCATGACCGGATCGCGATACGCGGCGACCAGCGCGGGAATGTCCTGCTCGGTCCACGGGCGCAGCAGGAGGCCGGGCGATGTCGCCGACGGCTGCACGGTGAGTGTGCCGCCGGTGCCTGGCGGCTCACCTTGCTGCCGGAATGCCATGCCTGCCTGCCCCGGGCGGTCGCGACGGCTTAATCTCCATCTCCGGCCGCCAGCATACGGGCCGGTAGCACGGTGAGGCAGTTCCCTGGCGTCCCGGGAGTCCCGCGGGTGCGACTTTGCACACTTTGTGCATGGACAAATCGGGCATTCCGACCCCCGAAATGGTCATGGAGTGTGCGAAGTCGCGCGCTGCCAGACGCGGCGGGTGACCGCGCCGTCGTGGCTGACGAGGACCACTCCGGTCAGCTCGTACACCTGCCTCACCCCACCTGCGCGAGCGCGTCGGCCGGGCGCAGCCTGCCGGTCCGCCAGCTGGCGAACGCCCCCGCCAGCAGCCCGCCGGCCAGCGCGAGCAGGACCGCGGCGATGATGGCGGCGATGTCGATCGTCGTCGTCAGCGGCACCGACACGGTCTGCGTGGCGGCGCCGATCGATTTCGTCACCCCGTTCGCTGTTGTCGTCCCCTGTAGTATGCTCGCGCCGCCTGACTGGGCGGGCAGCGTCTCCGACAGCTTCGGCGCGACCTTGTCGATGATCGCCGCGCCGGCGTAGCCAAGGCCGACGCCGAGGGCGGCGCCGGCCACGCCGACCGCCAGGGACTCGGCCATTACCTGGCCGACGATCCGCCGGCCGCGCCAGCCGAGCGCCTTCAGCGTGCCGAACTCGCGGACCCGCCTGGCGACCCCCGCCATCGTCAGCAGCGCCGCGACGGCGAACGCGGCGATCAGTACCAGGACGGACAGCCACTTGCCGAGGTCGTTGACCAGCTTCGCGGCGGTGGTCACCGAGCCGGTGACCTCGCTCGCCAGGCTGCTCGCCGTGGTGACGGTGGCCGACGGGAGCAGCTTGGAGATCTCGCTCGCCACCGCGCTGATGTCGGCGGCGCTCGCGGCGGTCACGTAGATGGTGTTCACGGAACCCTTCAGGGTGCTGCCTGCCGGGCCGGCGCTGGCGATGGCCTGGGCGCGGGCCAGCGGGATGTAGATGTTCGGCGGGCTGGCGCCCTGCGGCTGGGTGACGCTGCCGATGATGGTGAACGGCACGCCGCCGATCTTGATCGTCTTGCCGACCTTGAGGTTGTTCGCGGTCGCGTAGTCGCTGTCGACGACGGCGACGTTCTTGTTCGCGTCTGCCGGCGTGAACATCTTGCCCGAGCTGAGCACGGCGTTGCTGACCGGGCCGAGCTTCAGGTTGGCGAGGTCGAGGCCGTCCACGGTGAACGAGGAAGGCGGCGACCCGCCGGTCTCCGAGATCGTGATCGTGTTGTCGGTGAGCAGCAGGCCGCCGACGGCTGCGGCGACGTCGTGCAGCGCCGCGACCTTCGCCACGTCCGTGGCGCTGACCCACCCGGTCGTGGGGACCACGTTGCTCTGGGTATAGCCGTTCTTGAGCGAGTGGCACTTGCCGTCGCTGCACATCTCGGCACCGTTCGGCGTGATCGTGATCTGGACCGCGCCGCTGGGGACGGCGGTACCCGACGGCGCCGGAATCGCCCCCCCGCTCACCGTGACGTCGGTGCCGACGCCGTACAGCCCCTTGAGCACGCCCGCCTGGGCGTTCCTGACCCCCGCAGAGGCGGCGGTGACCGTCAGCACGAGCCCGACCCCGACGGCGAGGCCGAGCGCGATCAAGATCGCCTGCCGGAGACGGCGGCGCAATTCCCTCGCCAGATACGTGAAAAAGAACATGCCGTCCGTTGTAGGACAGGGCCGGTTGCACCGCGGTTACAGTCGCCAGCATTGGCGGCGTCACGGCCGGCGACTTCGTGTCCGCGACGATCACGGCGACGGAAGGGAAGCTGACCGTCGACACAATTCAAGATCCTGCGAGCATCCCCTGAGTCAACGGTCAGAGATCGGGAGTTGCATGGGCGGCAGGGCTGTCGCCCTGCGCGCGGACGGCCCCCGTCAGCAGGGAGAACCGTCATGCGAGTGCTGGTGATCGAGGACGACGGCGAACTCGCCGAGGCGATCGCCGCCGGGCTGCGGATCGAGGGGATGGCGGTGGACGCCGTGCTCGACGGCGACGCCGGGCTCGACCGAGCCCTGGTCAACGACTATGACGTGATCGTGCTCGACCGGGACCTGCCCGGCCTGCACGGAGACGACGTGTGCGCCAAGCTGGCCGGCCAGGTCAGGGCGCGCATTCTCATGCTGACCGCGGCGGGCACGATCGAGGACCGCGTCGCCGGGCTCGGCTGCGGCGCCGACGACTACCTGCCCAAGCCGTTCGCGTTCGCCGAGCTTGTCGCGCGGGTGCGCGCGCTCGCCAGGCGGTCGCACCCCGCCGTGCCGCCGGTGCTGACCGCCAAGGGCATCACGCTGGACCCGGCAAGGCGCGTCGCCACCCGGTACGGCGCGACCCTCGACCTCGGCCCGAAGGAGCTTGCTGTGCTCGAGCTCCTGATGGCGGCGGGCGGCCGGGTGGTGTCCGCCGAGGAACTGCTCGAGCGGGGCTGGGACGAGATGGCCGACCCCTTCACCACCGCGGTCAAGGTGACGGTCAGCCGACTGCGCCGCAAGCTCGGCGATCCGCCGGCAATCGAGACGGTCACGCAGGCGGGGTACCGGATATGAGGGCGAGGGGGGCGGCGCCACCCGGCAGCGCGCGGCGCGGGGCGGGGCGAACCTACCGGACAGGCAGTGTGCGGGTCCGGCTCACCCTGCTGTTCGCCGGCCTGTTCCTGGCGGCCGGGGCCGGGGTGCTCGGCATCACTTACGGGCTTGTCAGCCACGCGACGAACGGCATCATCGCCGGCCAGGTCACTTCGAGGAACCTGGCTGTCGGGGGGACACCGGGCGGGCAGGCAGCCGGGCAGCAGGCGACCGGGACGGTGCGTGGCGTCGTGATGCTCGGCGGCCGCGCGGCCGCCGGTGACGACCTGATGATCCCGCTCGCCCTGCCGGGTCCCGGCGCTGCCTCGACGGGTTCCCAGAGCGAGAAGGTGACGCGGTACGTGAACGGCACCCGGGCGGCGGAAAACGACGCGCTGCTGCTCTACTCCGGCATCGCGCTCGCCATCATGGCGGTGGTCGCGGCGGCGCTCGGCTGGTTCGCGGCCGGCCGGGCGCTCCGCCCGCTGCGCCGGATCACCGCGGCCGCCAGGCGGATCGCCGCCACGAACCTGCACGAGCGGCTGGCCATCGACGGCCCGGCCGACGACCTGCGAGAACTCGCGGACATGATCGACGGCCTGTTCGCCCGCCTCGACGCGTCGATGCACGCGCAGCGCCAGTTCGCCGCCAACGCCTCGCACGAGCTGCGCACGCCGCTCGCCCGCTCGCGCACGGTGCTTGAGGTGGCGCTGCGGAACCCCGACGCGTCGGCCGCCTCGCTCCGGGCCGCCTGCGAGCGCGCCGTCGCCGCCGGCGCCGAGCAGGAGCGGCTGATCGACGCGCTGCTCATCCTGGCCCGCAGTCAGCGCGGCCTGGACCGCCGCGAGTCGCTCGACCTGGCCGCGACCACCCGCGACGTGCTCGCCGCGCGAGGCGCACAGATCGCGGCGAGCGGGCTCGCGATGGAGGTGACGCTGGCGCCAGCGCCGCTGGCCGGCGACCGCGCGCTCGTCGAGCGCGCGGTCGCCAACCTCATCGACAACGCCCTGCGGCACAACGTGACCAGCGGCGCTGTCTGGATCACCGTGGGGTCCGGCGACGGCCGGGCGGAGCTCAGCGTCGCCAACACCGGACCGCGGGTCCCGCCGGAAGAGGCGGACCGCCTGCTGCTCCCGTTCCAGCGGGGCGGCGCTGTGGGGCCGGTCCGGACCCGGCCTCGGTCAGGACCCGATGACGGCCTGGGCCTCGGCCTGTCGATCGTCGCGGCGATCGCCACCGCGCACGAGGCGGCCTTCCGGATCACGCCCCGGCTGGAGGGAGGCGGGCTCACCGCGCGGCTGGTGTTCCCTGCCGCCGCGGCCGCCCCGTCGACCGCCCGTCCCGCGCAGACCGCGCCAGGCGATCTTCCCCTATCGCCCGCGAAATCGATAGTGCTGGGCGTTTGACCGGTGCCTTTCCGCCCCCGCCGAAGTGCCTTATGTCACGAATTGATGGAACACGGGATGCAAAGGGGCGAAAAATCCGTGCGGCGTTCCCCGGAAAGTGCAGAATTAGGCGCGCATCAACGACGGATCGCTGCTCGCGCATGACCGCATGGCGCGCGCATGGGACGCGGCAGGATCGCAGAGGCGGTTACATGAGTATTACGGAAACGGCGGGAGGCGCACGCACGCTCGCCGGCCACACGGGCGCGGTCAACTCGGTGGCGTTCAGCCCGGACGGTGCCAGGCTCAGCACCGCCAGCGAGGACAGAACGGCCCGGCTGTGGGACGCCGCCGCGGGCGAACTCCTGCACGCCCTTACCGGCCATAGCGACGCCGTGTTCGCGGCGCCGTTCAGCCCGGACGGTACTCGCGTGGCCACCGTCAGCGCCGACGTGACGCCCCGGCTGTGGGACGTCGCCAGCGGCGCCTGCACGAACGAGCTCCATGGCCACACGATCGCCGTGTTCGGCGTGGCGTTCAGCCCGGACGGCTCGCTCCTGGCCACGACCAGCTACGACGAGACCGTGCGGGTATGGGACACCGCGTACGGCAAGTGCGTCGGCGTCCTCGGCGGCCATACCGACATCGTCTACGCGGCGGCGTTCAGCCCGGACGGCTCGCTGCTCGCGACCGCGAGCGGCGACGGCACGGCGCGCGTGTGGGATGCGAGAACCGGCAACTGCCTGCACGTGCTGACCGGGCACACCGGCATCGTGTCCGCCCTGTCGTTCAGCCCCGCCGGCTCGCTGCTCGCCACCGCCAGCTTCGACGCCACGGCGCGGCTGTGGGACGCGGCCACCGGGAACTGCGTGCGCATCCTGAGCGGCCATGCCGGAACGGTGTGGTCAGTAGCTTTCAGTCCGAACGGGGCCCTGGTGGCTGCCGCGAGCGAAGACGCGACCGCCCGCGTGTGGGAGGCCGCCAGCGGGGCGCCGCTGCGGACGCTCGAAGGCCACGCCGACTCCGCGTTCGTCGTCGCGTTCAGCCCGGACGGCGCGTTCATCGCCACCGCGAGCTCGGATGCCACTGTCCGGCTGTGGCACGGCCCCACCGGCAAGTGCGTCCGCACGCTCGAAGGCCACACGGGCGCGGTCAGCTCGCTGGCGTTCAGCCCGGACGGCAGGCAGCTCGCCACCGCCAGCACAGACGAAACCGCCCGGCTCTGGATTCTGTAGCCGCCGGGCCGCCGCATCGGGTGGAGAATTAGCCGAAAGAGCGGCACCGGGAGGCAGGGCGGGGCGGAGATGAGCGTCATCGAGGTGGCGATCGGCTACGCGCGCGACCCCGGCAAGTTCCGCGTCCAGGTAGTCGACTCCCCGGTCGGCAACGCGTCAGCGGACGTCGACCTGAACCTCGAACCCCTGCTGGCAGGGCGGGAGAACTTCGAACGGACGCTGCTGCTGTCGAGCGTATCCGCCCGCCGGATCCCGACCGCGGAAGAGAAACTGCTCCAGGACACCGGAAGGACCCTGTTCACCGCGCTGCTCGGCACGGGAGAGGTAGCGGGCCGGTACCGGGCAGCGGCCGCCGTGGCTGACGAGCGGGGGGAAGAGCTCCGGATCGTCTTGCGAATCGACGCCCCCGAGCTGGCCGCCCTGCCGTGGGAGGCTATGTACGACGAGGGGGCCGGAACGTACGTGTGCCGCCAGCACGACCTGGTCCGCCACGTTCCGGTGCCCGCCGCCGCGCCGCCGCTGGCGGTGCGGTCGCCGCTGCGCATTCTCGCGGTGATCTCTTCCCCGCGCGGCGAGAAGGCCCTGAACACTGACCGCGAGCGCGACCAGCTGACCCGCGCCCTGGCCGATCCGGTTGGCCAGGGCCTCGTCGAGATCGCCTGGGCGCCCGTCGCCACCTGGGCAGCCATCCACGACCAGCTGCTCGGCGGGCCGTGGCACGTCATCCATTTCATCGGCCATGGCGACTTCGATCCCCGCCGGGACGAAGGGGTTCTCGTCCTGACCGACGACGACGGGTACGCCGACCACGTGGCGGCGAGCCGGTTCGCCGACCTGCTGCGCCAAGCCCGCCCGATGCCACGCCTCGTGGTGCTGAACTCGTGCCAGGGTGCCACCACCGGCGTCGGCGACCTGTTCTCGGGGACGGCGGCGGTCCTTGCCCGCGCGGGCGTGGCCGCGGTCGCCGCGATGCAGTACTCGATCACCGACCCGGCCGCCATCGCCTTCGCGCGCGGCTTCTACTCGGCGCTCGCGCGCGGCCGCGGCGTCGACGAGGCGGTCTCCGCCGCCCGTGTCAGCATCCTCGGCACCGGCAGCCATACCCTGGAATGGGTCACCCCGGTCCTCTACCTGCGCGGCCGCGACGCCCGCCTGTTCAAGGTCGCGCCCGCGAACCGTCCAGCGGAGGCGCCAGCGCCCGCGCCGGCCAAGCCCGCGACCAAGCCGGCC
>JASHPP010000808.1 GCA_030038035.1 Trebonia sp. | reverse complement strand
CACCGGCGCGCTGACCCCGGTGGCCGCCACCGCCACGGGAGCACTAGCCCCGGTCACCGCCACCGTCGCCCAAGCCGTGAGCACCGTCGCGACGACGCTCGCCCCGGTCACCACCACGCTGGGCACCGTCACCGGCGCGCTGACCCCGGTCGTCAGCACCCTCACGACGACGCTCGCCCCGGTCACCACGACCCTGGGCACCGTCACCAGCGCGCTGACCCCGGTGGTGTCAACCGGGGCAGCCCCGGTCACCGGGGTGGAGCCTCCGGTCACCGAAGTGCAGCAGCCGCCCCGCTCTGGGACTCATGGCGCGCCCTCGGCGCATAGCGGCGCGAGCACGGGGGCGTCCGGGGCAGGAGCGACTGCACGCGGCACCGGGGCGTCAATGTCCGCCGCGTCGTCGGGGGCAGCGCCGGCGCCGTCGGTGCCGGCGCTTCCCCGGCCGCCGATCGGGTCGGGCGGCGCTCCACCGGGCCCGACTGGGGCCGGCGCCGGGAGCGGCAGCGGCGGGAACGGCGGGGGCGGAGCGCAGGGCGGCGTCGGCGCCTGCCTGACCGCGCTGATCACGCTGGTCTTGCTGCGGCTTTCGCGTCGTGCGGGCGCGAAGCCAGTCTGGCGCTCGTATCTGCCGGAGGTGCCGCCGGCTTAAGTCCTTTCCTTCCTTACCGGTTCACGCCCTCGGCGTCCGGACCAGGCAGCGTCCGGCGCTGATCCCTGAGGAAGGAAAGTGAAGGCACCGTGCGTATGTGGACGAAGTCCGCGTGCGTCGTGCTCGCCTGGACCATCCTGATCATCCTGGTGGCGGTCAGCAACAAGGGATCCGTCCACCGCGCCCAGGCGAACATCAGCACCGCGAGTAGTACTGAAATCACCCTGACCAGCATGCAGAGCCGAGTCACGGCATCGCTGGCGGCGGCGAGCCCGGCCGCCAGATATGTCGTGCAGCCCGGTGACACGTTGACCGGCATCGCGACCGCGCTCGCCGTGCGCGGCGGCTGGCCGGCTCTCTACGCGGCCAACCGGCCGGTCATCGGCCCCGATCCGAACATCATTCTCCCCGGCACCGTGCTGGCGGTCCCCGGCGTGAAAGCCCCGGTCCACTACACGGTCGCGGCCGGCGACACCCTGTCAGGGATCGCCGCCGCGCTCGCCGTACCCGGCGGCTGGCCGACTCTCTACGCGGCCAACCGGCGGGTCATCGGTCCGGATCCGAACTTGATCCGCACCGGAACCGTGCTCACGATCCCGCGCCCGGCGGCACCCGCACCAGGGGCGGCATCCCCCGGCCGCCGCGTGCACACGGCGCCGCCTGCCAGCCGGCACCGTCCCGTGCCACGGGCGACGAGCGCGCCGGCCGCCGCCGGCATGCCATCGTGGCTGAAGATCGTGCTGGTGGCAGCGGGCCTGCTCATCGGTGCCGCCTTCCTCGCGGAAGCGGTACTGGGGGCAGGCCGCCGGCGCCGGCGGGCGGCCACCCGGCGGGCGTGGCTGGCTCCCGGCCAAGCCGGCCAAGAGCCGGGCTCCGCGCCGCCCGCCGCGCGGCAGCCTCGCGTCGTCCTCGTCGACCATGACCGCCTCGTCGTGACGTGCAGCATGGGCGACGGCACGGTCTACGTGCTACGGCCTCCGGGCACGGACCCGAAAGCGATCATGCGGGTGGCCCGCCTGGTGCTGCCGGAGGGTCACTACCGCGAGCTCGCCGGGGAGCTGGGGTTGCCCGCCAGCTGGCCGTGCGTGCTCGCCGACTACGACCGGCTTGTCGTGACGTGGAACACGGCGGACGGCACGGTCTACGTACTGCGGCCCCCGGGCACGGACCCGGAAACGATCATGATGGCTGCCCGCCTTGTGCTGCCGGAAGATCCCTACGAGGAGCTTGCCGACCAGCTCGGGGTGCCAGCCAGCTGGCCTGCGGGGTGACGGTGCGCGGATGCGGGCCGGGGCGCCGCCCCGGCCCGCATCCGGTCCTTCGGGTGAGCGGAGCCGGGAGGCCGCGCTCACCGGTCTGTCGGCTCCGGCGAAGCCTTCCTGCGCAGCGATTCGACCAGCGCCGCCACGTGACGGCGGTCCTCTGGCGTCAGCTCGTCGATGCTGGCGATCAGCAGTTCCCTGTCCGGGTCGCCCGGACGCGCGGGCGCGGCCGGCGCCTCATCGTAGTAATGCATTCCCGTGGACTCGGCCGCAGCGGCGCGAACCGTGGAGACCGGCACGTCAAGTCCCCGCGCGAGCGCGTCGATCGTGGCCGGGCGTGGCGGCCTGACCAGGTTCCGTGTCGTGGCCAGGGTGTAAACGGTGGACCGTGGCAGCCCGCCACGCCGGGCCACGTCGCCATAGGACCAGCCACGCTCATACAGCCGCTGCCTGATCAGCCGCTGCAGGGGGTTGATCGCCTGCACAGGCGCGGCAGCGGCGTCATCCTGTAGCCCTACAGGGAGATCCCGTTCGTCTCCCGCCGCATGCGCCGTCATACCCACCAACCTAACCCGTCGTCGCCGTTATCAAATCATCAGCGATTCCCCAGCGTTGACTGCCCCAAGACCATACTGTACGGTGATAACCATACAGTATGTACGTCGGAAAGCGTACATCAACACGGGCTGCCCGGCACCAGGGCTGCCGGGCAATCCCTCGCGGCTCAGCTGGGTACCAGGGAACGCGGGGGAGGCCCCGGACCTCTCCGGCCGGGGCAGATCCTGTCCGAAGGAGGCTCCAATGTCCACCGAACCTGCTGTGTCGATGCAGGATCTCGAGTTCGAACACGCCGAACTGCTCCCCGGCCGGGAGACCCTATGCTGCGGCAACGGCTACCAGGGTCACGGCTACAGCTACAGCTTCACCCAGGTCGGCTACGGCAACACCGCGCAATCGGGGCTGATCAACATCTCCGCGTTCAACGGCAGCTTCGACAACATCCTCAGCCTGGGCTCGGGCAACATCCTGTAGCCCGGTTCAGCCCGCCGCGCTGTCGCCCGGCGCGGCGGTACGGGAGGGCCGCCCGGCTGCGGGGCAGGGCGGCCCTCCCACCTGTTCCGGTCCCGGACCACCGCTGCGCCGTTCGCGCGTCCCCGCCGCACGCGACCAAGGGAGCAGACCCGTGACCGCAGCCGCCCTGCCGCCGGCCGCCGAGCGCGCAGCGCCGGCCCAGGCGCCCCAGACACCCCAGATGCCCCAGGCGCCCCGGCTCGCCGAGGGCGTGCAACTGCTTGGCGAATACAGGGATTCCGGCTACAGGCAGCCCCCATCGCTGGTGCGGCGGGCCGACGGCCAGGTCATCCAGATGTCGCGGCTGCTGTACCTCGTGGCCTGCCGGATCGACGGTTCTCGCAGCCTGGCCGCCATCGCGAACCTCGTCAGCGACGATCTCGGCCGGTCCGTCAACGCTGAGCAGGTCCGGTACCTGATCGCCGCGAAACTGCTGCCTCTCGGCATCGTCGCCGGTCAGGGCGCTCCCCCGGCCCCGCCGAAGGCCACCCCGATGCTGGCGCTCAGAGCCCGCGGCACGCTGCTGCCCGAGCGCGCCGCGAACGCCGTCGGCGCGCTGCTCCGGCCCCTGTTCCGCTGGCCCGTCATCGCGGCCGTCGTCGTCAGCGTCGCGGCCGTCGACTACTGGCTGTTCGCGGTGCACGGGCTGGGTGCCGGGCTCGGGCAGGTGCTGCGCGACCCGATGGACCTGCTCCTCGTGATCGGCTTGTCCCTGGTCGCCGCGGCGTTCCACGAGTGCGGGCACGCGGCGGGCTGCCGCTACGGCGGCGCGCGGCCCGGCGTGATCGGGGTCGGCATCTACCTGATCTGGCCGTCGTTCTTCACCAACGTCACCGACTCCTACCGGCTCGGCCGCGGCGGCCGGCTGCGCACCGACCTCGGCGGCCTGTACTTCAACCTCATCTTCATGCTGGCCCTGGCCGGGGTGTACGCGGCCACGTCAGCCGAGATCCTGCCCCTGGTCATCGCGCTCACCCACCTGGAGATGCTGGAGCAGCTACTCCCGTTCGTCCGCTTTGACGGCTACTTCATCCTCAGCGACCTCGCCGGCGTGCCAGATCTGTTCGCCCGCGTCGTCCCCATCCTGCGCGGCGTCCTATCCCGGGGGCGCGGGGACCGGCGCGCCGGGGACCTGCGGCGCTCCGCCCGGATCGTGGTGACGACCTGGGTGTTGCTTGTCATCCCGCTGCTCACGCTCACGATGGGGTATCTGCTGCTGCGCCTTCCGCAGATCAACCGGGTGCTGTTTCGCTCCGCCAGCGAGCAGGCGCACCTGGCGACCGCTGCGCTCGCGGCGCACCGCTACGCGGCTGCCGCGGTCGGCTCGGCCGGCGTCGCCCTGGCTGCCCTGTCGGTGGCCGGCTCGGTCTACATCGTGTCCGGGATGGCGCGGCGCGCGGGCGCGCTCGGCAGGCGCTGGTCCTCCGGCCGCCCCGCCTGCCGCCTCCTGGCCGCGCTCGCGGCGCTGGCCTGCGCGACCGCGCTGGCCGTCGTGTGGGTCGCGCAAGGTCAGTTCCGCGGCTGGTAGCCGCCTGCGGCTACGCTGGCAGTGTGACCCCGCAGGAGCTCGCCAACCTCGCGCGCCTGCGCCGCGCCCGCGATCTGATGGACCGCGAGTACGCGCGCTCGCTTGACGTCGCCACGGTCGCCCGCGTGGCGCTGATGTCGACCGCGCACTTCTCCCGGCAGTTCCGCGCGACGTACGGGGAGACGCCCTACGCCTACCTGATGACGCGGCGAATCGAGCGGGCGAAGGCGCTGCTGCGCCGCGGCGACCTGTCGGTCACGGAGGTCTGCATGGCGGTCGGCTGTACGTCGCTTGGCTCGTTCAGCGCGCGCTTTACCCAGCTGGTGGGCGAGGCGCCGACGGCGTACCGGGCCCGTGACCACGGCGCGCTCGCGCGCGTGCCGGGCTGCGTGGCCAGGGACCTGACCCGCCCGAGCCGCGGGCCGCGCAAGCGCGCAGGAGCGCCCGAGGCGCTGGCTCGCTAGTGTTGCGGGCATGGACCTCACTGTTGCCCGTTGCTTCGTCCTAGTTCACGACCCTGACCTCGCACTGGCTTTCTACCGCGACGCACTCGGCCTCGAACTGCGCAACGACGTCGGCCGCGGCGGCTTCCGCTGGATCACCGTCGGCGCCGCCTCCCAGCCCGGCGTCGCGATCGTCCTCACGAACTACCTGAACGGCAGCCCCGCCGACAACGACGTGCTCGCCGCCCTCATCGCCAAGGGCGCACTCAATGGCGTCCACTTCAGCGCCGACGACCTCGACGCCGCCTTCGAGAAAGTGCGCGCCTGTGGCGCCGACATCGTGACCGAGCCGGCCGACCAGCCCTGGGGGCCGCGGGATTGCGCCGTGCGCGACCCGTCCGGCAACCTGATCCGCATCGAGCAGTCGACCGCCGCGTGACCCGCCCGCCGTACACCGCGAATTGCGTGGTGGCAGGCGGCAGCCTCGTCGGCCTGGCCGCCGCCATCGCGCTGTCCGGGATCGGGATCAGCGTTACCGTGCTCGAACGCACCCCGTCCCGCGCCCAAGCTGGCGGCGGCGGCCTGGGCGTGGACGTCGCCCTGCTGCAGCGGGTGACCGGCATCGGCGATGAGCCCCCGGTGGTGCACGGCAGCGACCGCGACACCACCGCGTGGCACCTGCTGCAGGGGTGGCTGGAAGACCATGCGCTGCGCGGCCGCGGGATCGCCGTGCATCGCGGAACCCAGGTGACCGGCGTCCAGCCGGGCGATGACCGCCAGCCTGCCCGCGTCGTGACCGCCGGTGGCGCGGAGTTTCCGGCTGACCTGGTGATCGGGGCGGACGGGGCGCGCAGCACGGTCCGCGCCGACGTCGCGCCGGACGACCCGGACGCCCGGTACGCCGGAGTACTGCTGTGGCGCACCCTGGTAGCCGAGCAGGCCCTGCCCGACCGCGTGGTGCGGCCGCGCCCCGGTGAGCCGTCCCGGGAGGTGTACGCCGGCGCCTACCGCCTGGTGACGTACCTGGTGCCCGGCGCGGCAGGCGAGACGGGCACCGGGCAGCGCCGACTCAACCTGGTCTGGTATGACCCGGAGCAGGGCGACCTGCTCCGCAGCCGGGGCTTGCTCGCGGGACAGACGATTCACGGCAGCCTCGCCCCAGGGGACATGCCAGGACCGGTGCGGGAGCGGCTCGCCGCGTTCGCGGCGGCGAACTGGCCGAGTCCCTGGCGCGAGGCGCTGGCCCTGGCACTGGCGGACGGGACGGTGTTCGGCACCCCGATCGTGCACTACAAGCCGCGGCGGCTGGCCCGCGGCCGGGTCGGGCTGGCCGGCGACGCCGCGCACGCCGCCAGCCCGATGGTCGGTGGCGGGTTCCGCGAAGGGCTCTACGACGTGGCGGCCCTGGCCCGGGTCATGGCCGGGCTGACCGATTCCGCGGCGATACCTGCCGCACTCGGCCGCTACCAGGAACTGCGCCTGGGCCCGGCTGTCCGGCACGTCACGGTGAGTGAGCGGGCCACGGCCGCCTACCTGGCCCGCGCTGATGTCGGTCCCGCCCGCTGACCACACGCCCGCGGTGACGCCTTGAGACTCGCCGGCGAAGTGCGGGACGCTGAGTTTCCGCTGACCTGAGGGCACAAAAAGCCCTGGTCCCTTGCGGGAACCAGGGCTATCCGTCCGCTGAGGCTGGGCGCTGCTCGTCCATCCACGCCTCAAGGTCTGTGTCACGGAACCTGAGTCGGTCGCCCACGCGCTAGACAATCTCCGTGAGTGGAGGAGGACGCCTCAGGCCTCCGCCGACCACCGCTTGGGCGAAGTTGACCAGCATGCCACGGCGCCACGCGCTCACGACTCGCCAGAGCCGCTGGGCAACGATGGCGGACGCTGGTCGCGACTGCGGAGGGTGCGCAAAAGGTCTAGGAATCGCTGCCAGTGCTTGTCGTCACCGACCAAGGCAACGATGCCAGCTAGGAGCCGCAGAATAGCGTCAGGGCCGAACCGTATGAGGACGAACAGCACGGCGGGCAGGCCACCAACGGCCAAGACGGTGGCAACGCAGTCGGGGAGTGCCATGTCCAAGGTCTCCGGCATGAGTCCGAAATGAGCGTCTATCGGGGGGATGAAAGGCGCTAGGTTGTCTCAGGCTCAGCGAGGGAACTGGACTTTGACGATGAACTAGTAACTCTCGCGAGGCGCCGCCATAC
>JASHPP010000013.1 GCA_030038035.1 Trebonia sp. | reverse complement strand
GACGGCCCGCAGCTGGCCGAGTACCTCGTCGGCGGGATCCTCAAGGCCGACCTGCAGCCCATGCGGGCGCACAGCCTGCGGTGGGACATCCTGCGGGCCGATGACTTCCTGCTCCCGCCGCTGCCCAACCACCTGTTCCCGCGGGACAACTCGTGCTGGATTTACGGCGGGGTCTCGGTCAACCCGATGGCCAAGCCCGCCCGCCAGCGCGAGACGCTGCACATCCGGGCGATCTACCGCTACCACCCGCTGTTCGCGGGGACCAGCTTCGTCACCTACTACGGCGACGACGACGCCAGCCATCTGCCCGCGACCGTCGAGGGCGGCGACGTGCACGTCGTCGGGAACGGCGCGGTGCTGATCGGCATGGGCGAACGGACCACCCCGATGGCAGTGGAAATCCTGTCCCGCGCCCTGTTCGATAGCGGGCAGGCCGGCACGGTGATCGCCGTCGAGCTGCCGCGGTCGCACGCCATGATGCACCTGGACACGGTCATGACGATGATCGACCGCGGCACCTTCGTGCTCTATCCCTACATCGACCCGCGCCTGCGGTCCTGGACGCTCACCGCCGGCGGCGGCAACGGCGGCGGGCCGCGGGTCGTCCGCAACCGCGATCTGTGGGACACCCTGGCGCAGGCGCTGGGAGTGGACCAGATCACGGTGCTCACCACCGATGAGGACATCAGGGCCGCCGAACGCGAGCAGTGGGACGACGGGAACAACTACCTGGCCGTCGCCCCTGGGGTGATCCTCGGCTACGAGCGCAACGTCGCCACCAACACCATGCTGCGCAAGCACGGCATCGAGGTGATCAGCGTCCCTGGCGAGGAACTCGGCCGCGGGCGCGGCGGCCCCCGCTGCATGACCTGCCCGATCGAGCGCGACCCGGCATGACGTCCGCGGCCAGCCGCGAAAGGGAGGCATGGTGGAGCTGTACGGGCGAAGCCTGCTGACAGACCGCTCAGAACCGGCGCAGCCGGACGCGGGTCACCGAGTGGTCGGCCGCCTTGTGCAGGACGAGGGTGGCCCTGGCGCGGGTGGGCTGGATGTTCTCGATCAGGTTGACTTCGTTGACGGTCTTCCAGACCTGCGCGCCGAACGCGTCGACCTGCGCGGCGCTGGCCTGGGCGAGTGCCCGGAACGGTGACCGCGGGTTGGTGAAGGCGGTAGCGCGCAGCGCGCGCAGCCGGGCGAGGAACCACTGCTGGATGTGGTCGGTGCGCGCGTCGACGTAGACGGAGAAGTCGAAGAAGTCGGCGAGCGCGAGAGCGCCGGCCGGGGCTGGCTGCAGGACGTTGATCCCTTCCAGGATCAGCACGTCAGGCCGCCGCACCAACTGCCGCCGCCCGGGGAGGATGTCGTAGGCCACGTGCGAGTACACCGGCGCGGTGACCTCGGGCGCGCCGGCTCGCACCTGCTGGACGAACCGCAGCAGGGCCCGGCGGTCGTAGGACTCAGGGAAGCCCTTGCGGTTGGTCAGGCCGCGCTGTTCGAGCACGACGTTGGGGTACAGGAAGTTGTCGGTGGTCACCAGTTCGGTGCGCGGGCGCTGCGGCCACTGCCTGACCAGCGCCTGGAGCACCCGGGCGGTGGTGGACTTGCCGACGGCGACGCTGCCCGCGACCGCGATGATGAACGGCGCCGGCCGGATCTGCTGTCCGAGGAACGCCCCCACCGTCTCGCGCAGCCCCGCGCTCGCCTCGTAATACAGGCGCAGCAGCCTGCTCAGCGGCAGGTAAATGTCCGCCACCTCGCTGAGCCGGATCGGGTCGGTGAGCCCGCGCAGCGCGTCCAGGTCCTCGGCGGTCAGTGACATCGGGGTACTGGCGCGCAAGCCGCGCCAGGCACCGCGATCCAGATCAAGGTAGGGGCCGTCCCCGTTGCGACCGGTCACGCTGCCACGATAGGACCGGCCGGCACCCGCGGCCCGTCATCGGCGATCCGGCATAACCGTGGCGCGGGAAGCGCCAGGATCTGGGCCAGCCGGCGAAAGCCCGCGTCGAGGTCGCTGCCGGGCCCGGCGGTCAGCTGGACGGCGACGTGGTCCGCGCCTGCAGCGTGGTGTTCTTGCAGGCGCCGCCTGATCTGCGTGTCGCCGCCCGAGACGACGAGCGCGTCGATCAGCCGGTCGCTGCCCTCGCCGGCTGTGTGCTGCTCGGTGAAGCCGAGCCGGCGCAGCGAGGACGCGGGCCCGCTCGGTCGTCAGCACGACCGCGCGCCCGAAGACGCCGTAACGCCCCGGCTGCGTGATCATCCGCCTTCGCTTCCGCTTGCGCCATGTATTAGCCTACAAATCCAGTAGGGATTATCTTAAAGGCGGTCGTGTCATGAGTTTCGGGATCTCGCTGCTGACGTCGGCGCCCGCCTCGGCGCTGGGCGGCGCCGACGCGCTGAGCTTCGCGGTCGAGCGCGCCCGCGAGGCCGAAGCGGCCGGGGTGGACGACATCTGGCTCAACCAGGGGATCGACCTGGACGGCATCACGGTCGCCGCCCTGGTGGCGCGCGAGGTCCCGCGGGTCATGATCGGGATCGCCGCCGTGCCGATGTACCCCCGCCACCCGGTCACGCTCGCCAGCCAGGCCAAGGCGGCGCAGCTCGCCGCCGGCGGGCGGTTCGCGCTCGGCATCGGGCTCGGCCACAAGGCACAGGTGGAAGGCGTGTTCGGCGTGCCGTACGACCGGCCCATCCGGCACCTGCGCGACTACCTGCGGATCGTGCGCTCGCTGCTCGACACGGGGACCGCCGAGGTCCGGGGCGCGACGGTCACCGCGGACTTGTCGAACGTGCCGCCGGCGGCCCTGCGCGGCGGCGTGACGCCGCGGGTCCCGCTGCTGGTGGCCGCCATGGGACCGCAGGCCCTGCGGGCGGCCGGCGAACTCGCCGACGGCACGCTGCCCTACCTCGCCGGACC
>JASHPP010000127.1 GCA_030038035.1 Trebonia sp. | reverse complement strand
CCCGGCAGGGGCAGCGGGAAACAGCAGCGCCTCCTCATCCGACGCCTGGCGCAGCACCTCTGCCCGGGCGTACCCGGCCAGCGCCGCCAGCTCGGCGCCGGGCCACCGGCCAGCCGCGGCCGCGGTCAGCAGCTCGTCCGCGCGCGCCGTGACCTGCCCAAGCAGCAGCACATGCTCCTCGGCCAGCGTCAGCGGCGGCCGTCTGGTCAAGCCGGCAGATCCCGCTGGCTCCCCATGCCCTGGCATCGTGACCACTTCCCCATGTCACCGATCTCGATCATTTTTACCAAAATAAATAGTAAAAATGATCGATGCTGCTGTCAATTGGCGCTCGCGCCGGAACCAGCTCGCAGTCCCGTCAGCTAGCTTCCGCGCCCCCGCAGTGGGACGTTTGGCGGCCGTGCCGGGTCCGATGCCCTCTGGGTGCGCCTCTCGCGGCGAAAGACCCTGAAACGGACAAGGGAACGTCATCGGGCTCTTGGGACTGGACCGAGGAAGTTCTTCGAGTCACCCGCATCTGTCGTCCTCGACGAGGCGGAGAACAGGATGCACACCGTCAAGGCCCTCATGGCGGCAACGATCCGGCCGCGGTCGCGACAGGCGTGGGCGCGGTGAGCGGAAACGTTGCCAAGGAAGGGCGTCGGCGGGCGCCGCCATCGAACGGCGCCGCTCCCGCGCCTGGCGCGGCGGCGCTGGCCAACGGCCAGGCGAGCCCGCTCGAGCCGCTGGCCCGGCTGTTCCGGGACCTGCGCAGCTCCCCGGCGGGCCTGTCGGACAGGGAGGCGGCCCGTCGGCTCGAGGTGTTCGGCGGCAACGAGCTGTCGCGGCGCGGTGGCCGGCGCTGGCCGGGCGAGCTGGCCCGGCAGTTCACCCAGCCGCTGGCCGTGCTGCTGGCCGTGGCCGCGGTGCTGGCCTGGGTCAGCGGCACCCCTCGCCTGGCGATCGCGATCGTCGCGGTGATCTTCCTCAACGCCGGCTTCGCGTTCGCACAGGAGATGCAGGCCGAGCGGGCCGTCGAGGCGCTGGCCGCGTTCCTGCCCGAACGCGCCCGGGTCCGGCGCGATGGCCTGGTGCGGCAAGTCGAGGCCCGGCTGCTGGTGCCTGGCGACGTGCTGCTGATCGAGGAGGGGGAGAGCGTCTGCGCGGACGCCAGGCTGATGACCGGCACAGTCGACGTCGACATGTCCACCCTGACGGGTGAGTCCGTGCCGGTGACCCGCTCGGCGGGGCGGGCCAATCCTGGCGAGCCGCTGCTGCGGGCCGGCGAGATGGTGTTCAGCGGCACCGCGTGCACCGGCGGCGAAGCCGAGGCGCTGGTGACCGCGACGGGGATGAGTACGGAAATCGGCCGGATCGCGGCGCTCAGCCAGCGCACCGGCCGGGACCAGAGCCCGCTGGAGCGCCAGATCACCAGGGCTACCTGGCTGATCGCGTTCGTGGCCGTGGGCGCGGGAATCGCGTTCCTGCCGATCGGCCTGGCCGCCGGGCTGGGCATGGCGTCGGCGGCCAGCTTCGCGATCGGGCTGCTTGTGGCCAATGTCCCTGAAGGGCTGCTGCCCACGATCACGCTCGCGCTCGCGGTAGGCGTTCGCGACATGGCCCATCGCGGTGCCCTGGTAAAGCGGCTGTCCGCGGTCGAGACGCTGGGGTCCACCAGCGTCATCTGCACCGACAAGACCGGTACCCTGACGGAGAACCGGATGCACGTCACGACCGTCTGGACACCGGACGGGGAGGCTGCCGGCTTGCCCGCGGACGGCGCCCCAGCCGGCCAGCAGCCCGACCTTGGCCCGCTGCTCCGGATCGCCGCCGCCTGCAGCAACGCGGACCTGCACGGCATCGCGGGCGAGCCGGCCGGGGATCCGACCGAGCTGGCCCTGCTTGACCTCGCCGCAGGCCGCGGCCTGGACGTCAGCGCGGCCCGCCGGGACAAGCGGCGCCTGCGGCTATTCCGGTTCGATCCGCGGCTTAAGCTCATGACCACCGTCGACGAACTCGATGACGGCATGGCCGTGCACACCAAGGGTGCGCCGGAACAGGTCCTGGCGCTGTGCACCACGATCTGCCGCGGCGGCCGGGACCAGCCGATCACCGCCGCGGACCGGGATGCGGCCGTCCGCGTCATGACCGGCTACGCGGGCGGCGGGCTGCGCGTGCTCGCCTTCGCCTACCGCGTGCTGCCCGCCGCGGCCGCGGTCCCGGACCGGCGCGAGGACGCCGAGCAGAACCTGTGCCTGGCCGGGCTGGCCGCCATGCTTGACCCGCCCCGCGAGGCTGTCCCCGCCGCGATCGAACGGGTCCACCACGCGGGCATCAGGATCCACGTGGTCACCGGCGACAACGGGCTGACCGCGGCCGCCGTCGCCCGCCGCGTCGGCATCGGCGCCGGCGGGCTGACGGTGGTCACCGGCCGCGAGCTCGACGCGATGGCCGAGGACGATCTCGACCGGCTGCTCAGCTCCGGGTCCGAAGTGGTGTTCGCGCGCAGCTCCCCGGAGGCCAAGCTGCGCATCGCCGACGCGCTGCGCGCCATGGGCCAGATCGTCGCGATGACCGGCGACGGCGTCAACGACGCCCCCGCGCTGCGCCGGGCCGACATCGGTGTGGCGATGGGCCGGTCGGGCACCGACGTGGCCCGCGAGGCCGCCACGATGGTGCTCACCGACGACAACTTCGCCACGATCGCCGCGGCGGTCGAGTCCGGCCGCCGCGTCTATGACAACGTCCGCAAGTTCATCTGCTACATCTTCACGCACGCCGTGCCCGAAGTGGCTCCGTTCCTGATCTTCGCGCTCGCCGGCGGGGCCGTGCCGGTGCCGCTGACCGTGATGGAACTGCTTGCCATCGACCTGGGCACCGACACCCTGCCCGCGCTGGCGCTCAGCCGCGAGCCCGCCGAGCCTGGGCTGATGGACCGCCCGCCCAGGCCGCGAACCCAGGGCGTGATCAGCCGCGGCATGCTCGCCCGCGCCTGGGGTTTCCTCGGCGTGATTTCCGCGGTCCTGGTCATGGTCGGCTTCTTCCTGACACTTCGGCACGCCGGCTGGCACCCGGGGGTCGCCACCGGATCAGGCACCCCGCTGAACCACGCCTACCGGCAGGCCACCACCGTGGCGTGGCTGGGCATCGTGGCCTGCCAGATCGGCACCGCGTTCGCGGTGCGCACCGACCACGCGTCGCTGCGCTCGGTCGGGTTTTTCTCCAACCGGTTCCTGCTCGGCGGCATCGGCTTTTCCCTCGCCTTCGCCGCCGCGCTCGTCTACCTGCCCGTCCTGCACGGCTTTTTTGGCACCGCGGCGCTTGCCCCCGCTCAGCTGGTCACCGTCGCCCCCTTCCCGTTGATCGTGTGGGGCGCCGACGAAATCCGGCGCGCGCTGCTGCGACGGCGCCGCCAGGCAACCGAGCGCGCACCATGAGGATTGTCGCGGCCCTGGCAACGCCCTGCTTGAGCGGGGGGCCGATATCCAGCTGGCACGTGTCGCCGGTGCCGTCCGGGGCCCTTGCCCCGCCGCGCCGTCGTCGGACCACGGCCCCGATGAGGGCCGTTCGGCCCCACCCCACCGGCTCCCGTCGTGGTGTCCTGGAATAAACAGGATCGGCAGCCGGCCGCGCATGGCGGCCGGCGTGATTCACGGGAAAGGGGTCTCATGAACACGCATCCGGGTGAGCGTCACGAGCAACCGCTGGCCGCCTTGGACGAGCGCGTGCTCGCCCTCGAGGATCGTGTCACCGTCCTCGCCGAGGCGCTGCGTGTGCTGGCACACGGCCTTGAGGATCTCCCCACGGCCGAGCCAGCGGGACGACGGGCGGCGGAGGCCGCCAGGCAAGCCTATGACCTGCTGCTTGCGGCCGGCCGGCATACCAGTGAGCCGGAATAGGCGCCCCGGCGCCTGACAACCCACGCGGGCAGTCACCGCCTGCCGGCGGCATGAGCGTTCAGGACAGCGCACTGGTCGCCGCCCGGGCAAGAGGGTGCGGTGCGCCGATGGGCGAGAGCAAGGCGGACCAGTCCGCTTTCAAGGTCGCGGATGTCCAGGCCGGCCGCCGCAGCGAGCCGGGCGACCTGCGGGAGGGCGACAGGCTCGGTGCCAGGGAAACCGAGGTGGCGGGCGGCGAAGGCCGCCCGCGGATCCAGCGGCGGTTGCGCGCCGGGCCACACGCCGCGCAGCTCACGCAGGAACAACTGCACGGTTACCGGCCCCCAGCCGGGCAGTGCGATCAGGGCCGTGCGCAATGCCGGGTAGGCCTGGTACCGGCGGCCGATCTCGGCCGTCTGCCCCTCGTAGCGCTCATCGATGATCTCTGCCAGGGCCTGCAGCCGGGATGTGGTGCGGAAGTCGTAGCGGGCATAGCCGCCCGCGTCAAGGAGCTCGATGAGATCCTCCGATGGCACGTGACGCGCCTGTCCGATTCTGGTCAGGCCAGCCTCGTTCAGAACCGAGAAAGCGCGCTCCGCGACTTTGGTGGAGATCCGCGTACCGAACAGGGTGGCAGCAAGGAACCATCGCTCTACCTCGGCTTCTCCCGCATCAACGTCGATGCCCAGCTCCGCTGAGAAACGGCCGCCCAGCACCCCGGTGACAGCACGGGCGCGCCTTGCCGGGCCGGTGATAAGGGGATCGGTGAAACGGGTACGCACCGCAGCGGCATCGGCGCCGGCGGTCTGGTGTGCCGCAGGATGCCTCATCGATGGCTCCTTTCCCCGGCGGCGATCATGTGGTCGGCCGCGACCGCCCGTCTCGTCATGAGCTGCCAGGCACTGTGTGGCCGTAGTTGCCGTCGTAACGGTGGTAGAGCAGGTTGCCGCGGCCCGTTCCGGCGTTGACGAAGAACAGGAACGGCAGGCCCGTGGCCTCCAGCCGGATCGCCGCCTCGGTCACCGACAGACGCGGCGCCGGAGCGTTGCTGACGGTGATCGACGGGTCCACAGGGCCGAGCCGGCCGTTGAGCGGGTCAGCCAGCGCCAGGCAGTAGCCGTCCGCGGTCCGGTAGATCACGCTGTCCTGGCCGGTGGATTTCTCGGTGAAGAGGTAGAAGTCGTAGTCCATAAGCTCGGCGTCGGCGGCTGCCTCATCGGGGGTCTGCCGGGCCAGCGCGTAGGACCTGCGCAGCACCACAGTCCGCTCCCCTGGCGGGCGGGGGAAATAAGGCAGCTGCGGTGCCGGGAGGCTCTGATGGCGCCACTCGCCTGGCCCGGGCACCGGTCGCCCGCCGCGCACCGCTTCCCAGTTTCGTGCCGCGCGCTCAAGCCTGATCCGCAGCCGGTCGCAGGCGTGCTCCACCGCCTCGCGCATTGTCTCGCCTGCTGCCTCGGCGCGGATCAGCCGCCCGTTCAAGTCGACATTCACCTGGGCAATTGCCGGGCGCTGCACCGCCGGATCCGCGCTCATGATCAGCTTGACCCGGGCGAAAAGCACCGGCACCGGAGCCACCCGCAGCAGCGAGCCGACCCGGCGTACGGCAAGGTCGACCGCACCTTCTGGCACCGTGCCGCGCGTCTCGGTCTGCACCTGCACGATCTGTGTTTCGGCCATGATGATCGCCTTCCCTCACCGCCGCCGGGCCACTGGCCTCACCCCGTGCGCGGGGTGCGGTGCGCCGCGGGCTGGTCCGGCTGTCGGCGGCGGAAATTGATATCAGCGCCCTCCGCCGACGGACGGCCAGGAGGAAGCCCCGTCGGCGGCCTGCCCGGCCGCGGCCGGCTCCAGCAGGTTCCCCAGGTCCGCTGGCAGCAGGCGGAAGGCTTCCGCCACCACCCCGGCGGACATGTGACGCCGGGCCACGGCAGAGACAATCCGGGCGGCTTTGACGACGTCGGAGTCACGCACCCGGGCCTCACGGGCAAACCGGGTGACGTACGCGGCGCAGTCGTATTTCTGCGGGACCCGACTCGGATTCCAGCCATCGAAGAACACCCCCCGCAGCAGGTCGGGCAGTTGCGCGGCGAAGTGCGCGGCGACCTCAACGCTGAGCCGGTCCCGCAGGCAGTGTAGCCAGGCCCGGAGCACCCGGTAGGCCAGGTGCCGGTCGCTGGTGCCGAATCCGGCGTCGATATCGGCCAGCCATGCAGTTGCCTTGTCGATGCTGCGATCCAGGTTCTCCACTCCGGTAGACATCACAGCCCCCTCTCACATCCTTACGTACCTCGCCGCGGCCAGGACCCCTAGAGACAAAGGTCCCGCACGCTACGGCCGTGCGTTCAATCAAGAACCCGCCGCCGGCCCGCGCGCCGGTGCTCAACACGGACCCGCTCAGCCTTTCTTCGCGGAGGTAGGTCCTCTGCTCGGCGGCCGATGATGTTCTCTCCCTCACATCGCCGCCATCCTCCTTCTTTTGAACAGGTTACTTTGATAAAAACTATCTAGATTAAGAATTTGGCTGGCGGACGGCGGCTGGCGGACGACGGCGGCTGGCGGAAGGAGACGAGGGCATGACGATCACCGACACCGAGGCGTACACGGCGATGCGCGCGCATCACCGGATGCTTGGCGAGGAGCTGGCCGAGCGGGCCGACGCGGTGTCCGGCGCGGTGGCGGCGGGGCGGCCGCACGGCGCCGCCGTAGCCGGCCTCATCGCCTATCTGGCCGGGGAAGTGCTGCCGCACGCGGCCGCCGAGGAGAACAGCATCTACCCGGCCGCCGTGGCGCACGCCGACATGGCCGGCTTGGTCGGCGAGATGATCGCCGAACACGTCACGTTGTCGGTGCTCGGGGCGGGGCTCGCCGCCCTCACCGACGGCGCGGCCGCCGCCGGGCAGGCCCAGCAGATCGCCGGGCTGTTCGCGGCGCATGCCGCGAGGGAGAACGACGTCCTGCTGCCTGCGCTGCTCGCCAGCGAGTCGGTGGACCTGGCCGCGCTGCTGAGCGGATGCACGGCAGCGCCGGGCATGACCAGCCCCGTGACCGGTGACGGTTACCGCCCGGCTCGCGGCCCCGGTGCTGCGCCCGTCCCGGGCATCGGTCCGCGGGTTCGCGCTGGCCTCGGTGATCGCCAACGCGGCCCTCATCTGCACCGGTGCGGCGGTACGGCTGAGCTCCTGGGGGCTCGGCTGCCCAGACTGGCCGCAGTGCACGAAAACCAGCGTCGTGGCCGCCCGTTCGCCGGGGGCAGACCTCGCTGAACACCGCGATCGAGTTCGGCAACCGGCTGCTCACCTTCCCGCTGGCCGCGATCGCCGCGCTGACGTTCGCCGCCTGCCTGTGCTACCAGCCCGGCGGGCGGCGGCGGCGCGACCTGGCCTGGCTGTCGGCGGCGCTGCCGGCCGGCGTGATCGCCCAGGCGGCGGCCGGCGGCATCGTGGTGCTCACCAGGCTGAACCCGGCGATGGTGGCGGTGGAACCGCGCCACGTCGGTCGCGCTGTGGATCCTCGTGCTCCGGTTGTACCTGTCCACCCGCACGCGCCGGCAGGGAGGGTCCGCTGACATTGGCGAAGCACGATCCGGCCACGGGCACGCGGTCGCTCCCGCGGCGTAACGGATCGATCCT
>JASHPP010000126.1 GCA_030038035.1 Trebonia sp. | reverse complement strand
AGGATCGATCCGTTACGCCGCGGGAGCGACCGCGTGCCCGTGGCCGGATCGTGCTTCGCCAATGTCAGCGGACCCTCCCTGCCGGCGCGTGCGGGTGGACAGGTACAACCGGAGCACGAGGATCCACAGCGCGACCGACGTGGCGCGGTTCCACCGCCACCATCGCCGGGTTCAGCCTGGTGAGCACCACGATGCCGTCGGCCGCCGCCTGGGCGATCACGCCGGCCGGCAGCGCCGCCGACAGCCAGGCCAGGTCGCGCCGCCGCCGCCCGCCGGGCTGGTAGCACAGGCAGGCGGCGAACGTCAGCGCGGCGATCGCGGCCAGCGGGAAGGTGAGCAGCCGGTTGCCGAACTCGATCGCGGTGTTCAGCGAGGTCTGCCCCGGCGAACGGGCGGCCACGACGCTGGTTTTCGTGCACTGCGGCCAGTCTGGGCAGCCGAGCCCCCAGGAGCTCAGCCGGACCGCCGCACCGGTGCAGATGAGGGCCGCGTTGGCGATCACCGAGGCCAGCGCGAACCCGCGGACCGATGCCCGGGACGGGCGCAGCACCGGGGCCGCGAGCTGGGCGGTAACCGTCACCGGTCACGGGGCTGGTCATGCCCGGCGCTGCCGTGCATCCGCTCAAGCAGCGCGGCCAGGTCCACCGACTCGCTGGCGAGCAGCGCAGGCAGCAGGACGTCGTTCTCCCTCGCGGCATGCGCCGCGAACAGCCCGGCGATCTGCTGGGCCTGCCCGGCGGCGGCCGCGCCGTCGGTGAGGGCGGCGAGCCCTGCCCCGAGCACCGACAACGTGACGTGTTCGGCGATCATCTCGCCGACCAGGCCGGCCATGTCGGCGTGCGCCACGGCGGCCGGGTAGATGCTGTTCTCCTCGGCGGCCGCGTGCGGCAGCACTTCCCCGGCCAGATAGGCGATGAGGCCGGCTACGGCGGCGCCGTGCGGCCGCCCCGCCGCCACCGCGCCGGACACCGCGTCGGCCCGCTCGGCGAGCTCCTCGCCAAGCATCCGGTGATGCGCGCGCATCGCCGTGTACGCCTCGGTGTCGGTGATCGTCATGCCCTCGTCTCCTTCCGCCGTCCGCCAGCCGCCAGCCGCCAGCCAAATTCTTAATCTAGATAGTTTTTATCAAAGTAATCTGTTCAAAAGAAGGAGGATGGCGGCGATGTGAGGGAAAGAACATCATCGGCCGCCGAGCAGATCTCCGCGAAGAAAGGCTGAGCGGGTCCGTCTTGAGCACCGGCGCGCGGGCCGGCAGCGGGTTCTGATTGAACGCACGGCCGTAGCGTGCGGGACCTTTGTCTCTAGGGATCCTGGCCGCGGCGAGGTACCCAAGGATGCGAGAGGGGGCTGTGATGTCGTCTACCGGAGTGGAGAACCTGGATCGGAGCATCGACAAGGCAACTGCATGGCTGGCCGATATCGGCGCCGGATTCGGCACCAGCGACCGGCGCCTGGCCTACCGGGTGCTCCGGGCCTGGCTACACTGCCTGCGGGACCGGCTCAGCGTCGAGGTCGCCGCCCACTTCGCCGCGCAACTGCCCGATCTGCTGCGGGGGGTGTTCTTCGATGGCTGGAATCCGAGTCGGGTCCCGCAGAAATACGACTGCGCCGCGTACGTCACCCGGTTTGCCCGTGAGGCCCGGGTGCGTGACTCCGACGTCGTCAAAGCCGCCCGGATTGTCTCTGCCGTAGCCCGGCGTCACATGTCCGCCGGGGTGGTGGCGGAAGCCTTCCGCCTGCTGCCAGCGGACCTGGGGAACCTGCTAGAGCCAGCCGCGGCCGGGCAGGCCGCCGACGGGGCTTCCTCCGGGCCGTCCGCCGGCGGAGGGCGCTGATATCAACTTCCGCCGCAGGCAGCCGGCCCAGCCCGCGGCGCACCGCACGCCGCGCACGGGGTAAGGCCAGTGGCCCGGCGGCGGTGAGGGGAGGCGATCATCATGGCCGGAACACAGATGGTGCAGGTGCAGACCGAGACGCGCGGCACGGTGCCCGAAGGCGCGGTCGACCTTGCCGTACACCGGGTCGGCGCGCTGCTGCGCGTGGCTTCAGTGCCGGTGCTGTTCGCCCGGGTCAAGCTGATCATGAGCGCGGATCCGGCGGTGCAGCGCCCGGCAATTGCCCAGGTGAATGTCGACTTGAACGGGCGGCTGATCCGCGCCGAGGCAGCGGGCGAGACAATGCGCGAGGCGGTGGAGCACGCCTGCGACCGGCTGCGGATCAGGCTTGAGCGCGCGGCACGGAACTGGGAAGCGGTGCGCGGCGGGCGACCGGTGCCCGGGCCAGGCGAGTGGCGCCATCAGAGCCTCCCGGCACCACAGCTGCCTTATTTCCCCCGCCCGCTGGTTATGGCGTCTTTATTTGGCCCCGCCCTGGCGGTTTGAGGCGGCCCCACCCGGTGGTGGTTTTGCGGTTGTGCGGCGGCTTGAAGTGGCCCCGCCTGCGAGGGAGTGCTAGAACTCGTCGTTGCCGGTGTTCCTTATGAGGGATTTGCCGTTGTCTTGCCTGAGGAGGGTGGTGAAGCGGTCCAGGTCGAGGCGGAGCTGTCCGGTTCGGTAGGGGATGTCGCCGGCGTAGCCGGCCAGTGATGCGCTCATGTGCTGGCGGTCGCTGGCGATCCATCCGGCGATGAACTGGAGGAGGCCTGCCAGCTCGTCGGCGTCTGCGGGGTCCAGGTTCACGGGAGCGGCCGTGGTGCTCAGGCGTCCCGGCTGGCCCGGGTACGGGCGAGGCGGTAGGACTCGGTGCCAGTCTCGATGATCGTGCCGTTGAAGGTGAGCCGGTTGACGATGGCGGCGCAGAGGCGGGGGTCGGTGAAGGTCTTGGTCCAGCCGCTGAACGACTCGTTGGAGGCGATGGCGACGCTTGCCTTTTCCTCTCTTTCCGTCAGGACCTGGAACAAGAGCTCGGCGCCGCGGCGGTCGAGTTCCATGTAGCCGAGCTCGTCGATGCAGAGCAGGTCGACGCGGCCGTAGCGGTTGATGGTCTTGGTGAGCTGCTTGTCGCCGGCGGCCTCGGCGAGCTCGTTGGCGAGTTTGGAGGCCAGGGTGTAGCGGACGCGGTACCCGGCCATCGCGGCGGCGGTGCCCAGGGCGATGAGCAGGTGGGACTTGCCGGTGCCGGAGTCGCCGATCAGGCACAGCGGCTGGCCCTTGCGGACCCAGTCGCACTCGGCCAGGGTGTTGACCAGGGCGGCGTTGATGTCGGGGTTGGCGTCGAAGTCGAAGTCGGACAGCCATTTCTGGCGGGGGAACCCGGCGGCGCGCAGGCTTCGCTCGGCGCGGCGGCGGTCGCGGTCCTCGCACTCGGCCATGAGCAGCTCGGCGAGGAACCCGCGGTAGGACAGCTGGTCCCGCTCGGCCTTGCCGGCTGCCTCCGTGAACATGGAGCGGACGGTGGGCAGGCGCAGCACGCGGCAGGCGGTGTCGATCGCGGCGTCGGCGGCCTGCTCGGTCATCGCGCGGGTGCGGGTCATGAGGGTCCTTCCGTGGCGGTGCGGCGCTGGCGGAGCGGCTGGTCGTAGGCGTCGACGGTGGGCAGCGGCCGG
>JASHPP010000125.1 GCA_030038035.1 Trebonia sp. | reverse complement strand
TGGACAACGCATGTCTGGGTGATGGCGGCCGGCCAGACGGCGGCGATGGCGTCGGGCAGGCCCTTGAGGCCGTCGCAGACGACCATCAGCACGTCGTTCGTGCCGCGGTTCTTGATCTCGGCCAGCACCCGCAGCCAGAACTTGGCGCCCTCGCCGTCGCCGTGCTCGCCGGCCCACAGCCCCACGATGTCCCGCTCGCCGTCGGCGGTGACCCCGAGGACCACGTAAATGGGCCGGTTGGCGACCTGGCCGTCTCTGATCTTGACGTTGATGACGCCGGTGAACAGCACCGCGTAGACGGCGTCCAGCGGCCGGGACTGCCATTCGGCCAGGCCCTCGAGGACCCGGTCGGTGATCGTGCTGATCGTCTCCCGGGAGACCTCGGTGCCGTAGATCTCGGCCAGGTGCGCCTGCACCTCCCCGGTGGTCAGCCCCTTGGCGACCAGCGAGATGACCACGTCATCGATCCCGCCCAGCCGCCGCTGCCGCTTGGCCACGATCTTCGGGTCGAAGCTGGCGTCCCGGTCCCGCGGCACGCTGATCTCCACCGGCCCGGCCTCGGTCAGCACGGTCTTGGCCCGGTGCCCGTTACGGGAGTTCCCGCCGTCCCGGCCCGCCGGATCGTGCTTGGCATAGCCCAGGTGGGCGTCCATCTCACCCTCCAGCGCGCCCTCGAGCACGACCTTGGTGAGCCGGCCGAGTAGCCCGCCCGGCCCGGTCAGCGCCAGGCCCTCGGCCCGTGCCCGCTCCGCCAGCTGCTTGACCAGCTCGAGCTCGGCCACATCCGGCACCGGCCCGTCCGCGTTCTTCACTGTCACGATGATCCCTCCTCAGACGGTCCATTCTGGCCGCCTCGTCCCAGGAGTTACACCGTTGTATTTACACTCCTAACGCCTGGATGCGCCACACGCCGTGAGGACACGGGACCCGCGTGGCGTGTGCTGGGGCTGGGCGCGGGGTGCGGTATGTGGTTGGGGCCGTGGGTGGTCAGGGGAACGGGATGCGGTGATCCGGCGGCCACCTGAACTTCCCATCCGGAACGAAGCGGGGTGTCTGCTGGTAGCGTGCTTCGGGTGGTGATTCGGGAGGCGCGGCCGGGCGAGTACGCGGCCGTTGGCGAACTGCGGGTGTCGGCGTACCGGGCGCTTGGGCTGCTGCCGGAGGGCATCGGGTACGCGGACACCCTGCGGGGGTTCGGGTTCGGCTCGGGAAATACCTGCGTGGTGCTTGTCGCCGTCGACGACGCGGGGACCGGCATGCTCGGCACGGTGACGCTTGAGCCGTTCGGTCCGGGCAGCGAGCTCGCGCGGGACGGGACGGAGGCCGACATCCGGGCGTTCGCGGTCGCCCCGCGGGCGCAGGGGCAGGGCGTCGGGCGCACGCTGCTGCTCGCGGTCATCCAGCTGGCCGGACAGCACGGCGTGCGCTGCCTGCGGCTGTGCACGCGGCCCCCGATGGAGGCGGCGCGGCACCTGTACGAGGCCAATGGGTTCTCGCGGACGCCGGACCTGGACTTCGAGCCGGTGCCCGGGCTCGCCCTGCGGGCCTACGAGCTCGCGTTGCCGAGCGCACCGTCCCGCTAAGGACGAGTCAGCTCACTGAGCGGCGTGGCGGTCGAGGAACTCGTAGACGTCCACGTCGTCCACGCCGGGGAAGGAGCCGGCCGGCAGCGCGGACAGGATGTGCGAGTGGGCGCGGGCCGACGGCCAGGCCATGCCCTCCCAGCGCTCGGCCAGCGCGAGCGGCGCTCGCTGGCAGCACTCGCCGTCGGGGCACAGCGACCTGGTCCTGATCGGCGATTCCCGGCCGCGGAACCAGCGGGAGTGCTCGAACGGGACGCCGAGCGTGATCGCGAACCCCGGTTCGGCGCGCGGGTCGACCTGGGCGACGCAGAAGTAGGTGCCCGAGGGGGTGTCGGAGTACTGGTAGTGCGGCGAGAACCGGTCCGGCGCCGCGAACACCTGCCGGCCGGCCCACTGGCGGCACATCCGCTGTCCCTCGATCGCGCCTGAGACGTCGGCGGGGAAGATCACGCCGTCGTTTTCGTAGGCCTTGTAGATGATGCCGCTCGCGTCGTTCTTCACGAAATGGCAGGGCAGCCCGAGGTGGTGGGTGACCAGGTTGGTGACCCGGTGCGCGGCCATCTCGTATGATACTGAGTATACATCGACGAGGTCCTCGACGGCCAGGTCGCGCCGGTCCAGCGCCGAGCGCAGGAACTCCACCGCCGTCGACTCGGGCATCAGCATCGCGGCCGCGAAGTAGTTCGCCTCCACCCGCTGGCGCAGGAAGTCGGCGAAGTCGCGCGGCACGTCGTGCTCGAGCAGGAAGTGCCCGAGGGACTGCAGGATCACCGCCCGCGGCGAGTGCCCGCCGACCGGCTCCTGCTTGACGTAGATGCGGTTACTGCGCAGGTCGGTCAGCGACCGCACGGACCGCGGCAGGTCCGGCACGAACTGGACCGAGAACCCGTGCCTGGACACCACCGACAGCAGCATCCCCTGCGACAGGGCCCCGCCCGAGTAGCCGGCGCGCCGCAGCGCCTCGGCGGCGGCCTGCTCGATCGCGGGGAAGTAGTTCGCCCGCTGCCGCATCGACGCGCGCAGCGCGGCGTTGGCGGCCCTGGCCTCTTCTGGCGTGGCGGTCGGCTTGGAGCGCTGGGCGCGCAGTTCGGCGGCGACCGCCACGAGATGCTCGAGCACGTCGGTCGGCACGCGCGTGCCCACCCGCAGCGGCGGCAGGCCGAGCGCGGCGTAGGACGGGTCGCGCTGCGCCTGCTCGAGCGCGATCTCCAGCTGCGCCCGGCGGCTTGGCGGCTGCTTCTTCAGCAGTTCGGACACCGGCACAGACAGCGCGGCGGCGAGCTGCTCCACCAGCGACAGCCGCGGCTCGCGGCGGCCGTTCTCTATCAGCGAGAGCACCGACGGGGTGCGCCCGACCTTGACGCCGAGCTCGGCGAGCGTCAGCCCGCGGGCGCGGCGCGCGTGCCGCAGCCGCTGGCCGAAGGTTGCCAGGTCTAGACCACCGGTCTCTACCAATTTCCGCGTTTCTTTCATCGTAAAAAAGAGTAACACGTTTCCGTTCGGAAAAAAATGAATATTTTTACGGACCTTAGTCCTCGGTTTCCGCGGGCACTGCCCTCACCCTGGTACTACGGCCAGCCCGGCGAGCTGGCTCACTACGGAAAGGCATGGCGACCATGGACACGATCAGCCAGCAGGCGGCCAATCTGCGCGTCGAGTGGGAGACCGACCCGCGCTGGGCGAACATCAGGCGGAGCTACACAGCCGAGGACGTGATCCGGCTGCGCGGCTCGGTGACCGAGGAGCACACGCTCGCGCGGCGCGGGGCGAACAGGCTATGGGACCTGCTGCGGACCGAGGACGCCGTGCGGGCGCTCGGCGCGATCACCGGCAACCAGGCCGTGCAGATGGTCAGGGCGGGCCTGCAGGCCATCTACCTGTCCGGGTGGCAGGTCGCGGCCGACGGGAACCTCGCCGGGCAGACCTACCCCGACCAGTCCCTGTACCCGGCGAACTCGGTGCCGCAGATGGTGCGGCGGATCAACAACGCGCTGCTGCGCGCCGACCAGATCTGCTGGTCGGAGCGTTCGGCGGACAGCACGGCCCCGCGGGCCAACTGGCTGGCACCGATCGTGGCGGACGCCGAGGCGGGCTTCGGCGGCGTGCTGAACGCGTTCGAGCTGATGAAGTCGATGATCGCGGCGGGCGCCGCGGGCGTGCACTTCGAGGACCAGCTCGCGTCGGAGAAGAAGTGCGGCCACCTCGGCGGGAAGGTGCTCATCCCGACCGGGCAGCATATCAAGACGCTGACCGCGGCCCGGCTCGCCGCCGACGTGGAGAACGTGCCGGCGCTGGTGATCGCGCGGACCGACGCGCACGCGGCGACGCTGCTCACGACCGACGTCGATGAGCGCGACAAGCCGTTCGTGACCGGCGAGCGGACCGCCGAGGGGTTCTACCTGGTGCGCAACGGGATGGCCGCGTGCATCGCCCGCGGCCTGGCCTACGCCCCGTACAGCGAGCTGCTGTGGATGGAGACCTCGACCCCCGACCTGGACGAGGCGCGCGAGTTCGCCGAGGCGATCAAGGCCGAATACCCCGGCCAGATGCTTGCCTACAACTGCTCGCCGTCGTTCAACTGGCGGGCGAAGCTGGACGAGGCGACGATCGCCAAGTTCCAGAAGGAGCTGGCCTCGATGGGGTACCGGTTCCAGTTCATCACGCTCGCCGGGTTCCACGCGCTGAACTACTCGATGTTCTCACTCGCGCACGGCTACGCGCACGAGGACATGGCGGCCTACGTGCGGCTGCAGCAGGCCGAGTTCGCGGCCGAGGGGCTCGGCTACAGCGCGACCAAGCACCAGCGCGAGGCGGGGACCAGCTACTTCGACCTCGTCACGCAGGCGATCTCGCCGAACGCGCAGACGCTGGCGCTCGCGGGCTCGACCGAGGCCGCGCAGTTCCGCTGACCGCACGCTGACGCTGACCGCCCGCGGCCGCCGCCCGGCGCGCCTGGCTTACGTCCAGGCGTCGTCAGGCGGCTGCTGCGGCATCGTCTGGGTCGGCGCGGACGGCAGCGGCGGCAATGGCTGCAGCGGCTGCAGCGGCTGCGGTATCGGCGCGGTCTCGGCCCAGTCGGAGGAGATCAGGGTGCTTGCCGGGACCGCGGCCACCGCGTCCAGCTGCTCGCCGCCCCACGGCACGCGACGCCGCCACCTGGAGGGGACGAAGAGCGGGACGACCAGCACGAAGCCGGCCGCGGCGAGCACCCCGTTGAACAGCATCGCCTCGAAGCCGACGCCGAACGTATCATGCTTCAGCGGAATGTAGGCCACCGCACGCCGCACGCGGACCAGGTACAGCACGCTCCAGGCGAGCAGCCCGAGGCCGGGCAGCCCGGACGCCAGCGGCGAGATCCGGGGTGCCGCCACGCAGATCCCGGCGAGCAGCGCGGTGCCCGCCAGCGCCGCGAAGGCCAGCAGTACGTGCGTGTCGTGCAGCAGCGAGCCGCCGCCCGCGGGCAGTGCCGCCACCGCGCCGCCGCCGGCGGGGATCTGCAGCAGCCGCAGGTAGCCCCAGGCCGCACCGAAGAACACCGCCGCCGCCAGCAGGACAGCTAGCACGAAACCAACGAAATGCCGCATATGGCCGCGCCTCCTCTTCTCCAGCATGCGGGGTCCGGCTGCCTGTCGCACCGTCCCCGCTCGCTATCCTAGGCGCGTGCGCGTCGACGACATATTCAGGGCAATCGCCTCATTCGCCGTCAAGTACCGCTGGCTGGTGCTGATCGTCTGGGTGGCCGCCTTCGTGGCGATCCCGCGGGCGCTGCCATCGCTGGCCAGCGTGACGCAGGGCAACAACAGCGCGTTCCTGCCCGCCAGCGCGCCCAGCGAGCAGGCGGCGGAGCTGGCCGCGCCGTTCGGGGGAACGAACCTGAGCCCGGTGCCGGTGGTCGCGGCGGTCGGCAGCGGCACGCTCACCGCCGCCGACCAGGCCTGGCTGACCACGCTGTCGACCGACCTGCTCAACGTTCCGACGGTCGTCAAGGTGCACGACCTGGGGGTCTCGGCGCTCTCGGCCACCGTGCGCGGCCAGGCCGCCCAGCTGCAGGTGCTGTCCGATGTCAGCCAGGGCGACCAGGACGCGATCACGGACTTCGTCGACAACCTGCGCACCGCGATCAAGGCCGCCGCCCCGCCGCCGGGCATGCAGGTGCACCTGGCCGGGCAGCTCGCGATCAACGTCGACCAGCAGAAACAGTCCGGCACCACCGGCACCGAGGTGCAGGGCATCTCGGTGCTGTTCATCCTCATCCTGCTGCTGCTGATCTTCCGGTCGCTGCTCGCGCCGTTCATCACGCTGATCCCGGCGTTCATGTCCGTGGTGATCGCCGGCCCGCTGGTCGCCGAGGCCGCCTACCACGGGCTCAAGGTGTCGACGCTGGCCCAGCTGCTGCTGATCGTGCTCGTGCTCGGCGCGGGCACGGACTACGGGCTGTTCCTGGTGTTCCGGGTCAGGGAGAACATGCGCCTGGGCCAGCCCTCGAAGGAGGCGGTGGTCAACGCGCTGACGAAGGTCGGCGAGTCGATCTCGTTCTCCGCCTTCACGGTGATCGCGGCGCTGCTTTCGCTGCTGTTCGCCACCTTCCAGATCTACTCCGACCTCGGCATCCCGCTCGCGGTCGGCATCGCAGTGATGCTGCTGGCCGGGCTGACCCTGCTCCCGGCACTGCTGGCGATCTTCGGGCGCGCGGCGTTCTGGCCGACGAAGAACGTCGCCGGAGCATCGACGACCGGCGCCTGGGGCAAGGTCGCCGCCCGGATCGTCAAGCGGCCCGCGCTGGCGCTGTCGATCGGCATGATCGCGCTCGGCGGCCTGTCGGTCGCGGTCAGCGGGTACGTCAGCGCCGGGTTCGGCGGCGCGATCGCCGCGCCGGCGGGCACCGACTCCGCGGCAGGCACCGCGCTGCTGACCAAGTACTTCCCGGCCTCCGCCGCCAACCCGACCAACCTCGTCTACCGGCTGTCCGCGCCTGCCTGGCGGGACCCGCAGGCGATCGCGGCCGCCACCAGCCAGCTCCAGGCCAGCGGGCTGTTCACCGGGGTGACCGGCCCGCTCAACCCGGTCGGCGGCACCGGGTTCACCCCGGCGCAGTTCACCGAACTGCACGCCGTGCTCGGCTCCGGGCCGCTGCCGCCGACGCCGCCCGCCTCGCTGCCCGCCAAGATCTCGCCGCAGGCGTACCAGGAGTACCGGGCGACCGCCCAGTTCGTCGACACGGCAGGCACCACGATCCAGTTCGAGACCGGGCTGACCGCGGGCGACCCGTCCACCACCGCGGCGCTGCAAGCGGTCCCGGCCATCAGGGCCGAGGCGGCGGCCGTGGTGCCGACGCTGCGCGCCACGGCCTACGGCGTGGGCGGCGAGGCGCCGGCGCTTTACGACGTCAGCGCGATCTCCAACAGCGACCTCGCGCACGTGATCCCGATCGCGATCGTCGTGATCGGCGTGCTGCTCGCGCTGGTCATGCGGTCGCTGATCGCTCCGCTGTACCTGATCGCGTCGGTCGCGCTGTCCTATTTCGCCGCGCTCGGCCTTGCGGTGCTCGTGTTCATCGAGATCGGGAACTCCGGCGGCATTACGTTCATCCTGCCGTTCCTGCTGTTTATCTTCTTGCTCGCCCTCGGCGAGGACTACAACATCCTCGTGATGACCCGGATCAGGGAGGAAGCCCACCGGTTCCCGCTGCGCGAGGCGGTCTCGCGGGCGCTCGGGGTGACCGGCACGACCGTGACCTCGGCCGGGCTTGTGCTGGCCGGAACGTTCACCGTGTTCGCCGTCGTGGGCGCGAGCGAGTCGGGGGGCAGCCAGATCCGCGACGTCGGCATCGGCCTGGCGGTCGGCGTCGTCATGGACACGTTCGTCGTCCGCTCCGTGCTCGTGCCGTGCACGGTGTGCCTGCTCGGCCGCTGGAACTGGTGGCCGAGCAGGCTCATCACCGGCGGGACGGACTCGGTGGGGGCAAGCGCCGACGCGCTCGGGCTGAAGGGGGACATCTCCCCCGCCGCGGCCGGTGACGCCGCGGCCGGTGACGCCGCGGCGGAAAGCGACTCAAGCGGCCGTCCCTGACGCCGATTCGCCGGCCGGGGACGCTCCTTGCGGCCGGCCAGTCACCGGAAGGTCCCGGCGCGCGCGCCCGGGTCGTGGTAAGTCGGGGTAAGTCAGGGTAAGTCGGAGGTAAGTCGGGGTAAACGGTCGTGGTAAATGGCAGCATGAACTCCTGACATGCCGGGCGGGGTGCTTTCCTTATCGGCCGCTGACCGGGAGACTCTTGACGGAAGTGGTACGGCACGGGCTCGCGGCGCAAGACAACGTGGAGTACGGCGGGTGCAGCCCGGGCAGCATGGAAGGACGCCGATGCAGGAACTGCGGTTCGTGGCGGTGAGCGAGGACGGCAGTTACGCCGTCCTGGCCGTTCCCGGCAGGAGCGCGCGGTTCACCTTGCCGATCGATGAACGGCTGCGGGCCGTCGCGCTCGGCCAGACCTCCCGGCTCGCCCAGTACGAGATCGAAGTGGAGAGTCCCTTGCGACCCAAGGAGATCCAGGCACGGATCCGCGCAGGTGAGACGGCGGAAGAGATCGCCGACGCGGCCGGCATCCCGGTCGAGCGCGTGCGCTGGTTCGAAGGCCC
>JASHPP010000807.1 GCA_030038035.1 Trebonia sp. | reverse complement strand
CGTCTATCGCGGCGTCCGGGGCGGCGGCGAGCGCGGTCACGGTGGTCCTGGCCGCGCGGGCGGCGGTCCGGACCGCGACCGTGGCCGCCGGGTCCTGCGCTGTCATGGTCCGTCCTCCCGGCGCCGCGCTGCCCCTCCGGCAGCCACCTGCCGAGCGTACCTGACCGTGCCGGAGCGCAGCGGCGGCGCATCGAGCGCGCAGCTCATGGAGGTGAGCGCGTGCTCGTCCGGCGGGGCAGGCTTCGCGCGCTCCCGGCGCCTGGCCGGGTTGCGAATCGTGGCGGCGGCCAGCACGCCGCCGGCGGCGGCGACCGCGGCGGCGATCAGCACCGCGGTGTGAAAGCCCCGCAGGAGGGCGGCCGGATGCAGGTAAGCCTCCCCGGTGATGCCCGCCAGCCCCGGCAGCACGGCGACGGCGATCAGGCTCGCCACCCGGGCCACGTCGTTGTTGACCGCGGAGGCGACGCCGGAGTGCCCGGCGGGCGCGGCGGACAGCGCGGTGGCGGTCAGCGGCGCCACGTTGATCGCCAGCCCGAACCCGAAGACCAGCATCGCGGGGAGCACCTGGGTCAGGTAGTCGCCACTGCGGTCCAGCCGTGTGAACAGCGCCATTCCCGCCGCGATGACCAGCGGGCCCGCGGTCATCTGCAGGCGCGGGCCGATCCGCGCGGCGAGCCCGGCGGACCTGGCCGACAGGGCCAGCATGATGACGGTCACCGGCAGCAGCGCCACGCCGGCCTCGACCGGGCTGTAGCCGCAGACCTCCTGCAGCACGATCGGCACCAGGAACAGCGCACCGCCCAGGGCACCGTAGACCACGAACGTGACCGCGTTGGCGGCCGCGAACTGGCGGCTGCCGAACACGGCAAGCGGGAGCAGCGCGTGGGGATTGCGCGCCTCGGTGACGCAGAAAGCCGCGAGCACGACCGCGCCGGCGGCCAGGCTCCCCAGCACCAGCGGCGACGACCAGCCGCTGTCCGACGCGGCGATGAGGCCGTAGGTGATCCCGGCCAGGGCGAGGCTGATCAGGGCCGGGCCTGTCTTGTCGAGGGGCGGCCGCGGACCCGGGGCCCGTGATTCGGGTATGTGCCGCACCGCGATCGCGACGACGGCCGCCGCGACAGGCAAGTTGATGAAGAACACCAGCCGCCAGGAGACGGCGGTGATCAGCCAGCCGCCGAGGAACGGCCCGACGGCCGTGGCGACCCCGCCGAGGCCGGACCATGCGCCGACGGCCTTCGCCCGGTCGTCCGGGGCGAACGACGCCTGCAAGATGGCAAGGCTGCCCGGGGTCAGCAGCGCGGCACCGACCCCTTGCAGCACCCGGGCGCCGATCAGGAACACCTCGTCCGGCGCCACCCCGCAGCCGAGCGAGGCGAGCGCGAACCACACGGCGCCGGTCATGAACAGCTTCCGGCGCCCGTAGCGGTCGCCGAGCGCGCCGCCGAGCAGCAGCAGGCCGGCCAGCGTGAGCGTGTAGCCGTCCACGACCCACTGCATGCTGACCACCGTGGAGTGGAAGTCCCTGCTGATGGCCGGCAGCGCGATGCCGACCACGGTGGCGTCAAGCGCGGCGATGCCGGACCCGAGGACGGTGCCCGCGATCACCCAGCGCCCCTTGCCGCTGGCGTAGGTCAGGGCTGGCACGTCGCTGCTCAGCTCATCGCCCCCGTTGCCCGGTCGCCCGGCCTTGTCCCCCCGGTCGTTCCCATAGCGTGCGGCGGCGCTCAATCGCGTGGGTCGGTCAGCGGCCGGCCGCTGATGCGCTCGGCGCTGACGACGGGACGACGGCGCAGGTCCTCACGGATGTCGGCGCCCAGCTTCCTGGTGTCCCTGCGGTTGAGCATCGCCCCGGCCAGGGCCCCGGTGAACAGCGGGCTGAGCGAGAACGTCGAGCGGCGCACGCGGGCCGCGAGCCGCCGCCGCAACTGCCTGGCCAGCGGCGATCCGGCGACCAGGAGCAGCCCGCCGGGGACCATGAAGAAGCCGCGCCGGTGCGCCCATGCTCCTATATACGCGCGCGCTCGGTCGGTGGCGGTGCCCGCGGCGGGCACGCCATACGCCTCATGCAACTCGGCGACCAGCTTGATCTCGATGCCGACGACTGCCAGCGTCTCCGCCGCGACTTCGGCGGGGAAGGCGGGCAGCACAGGCAGCGCGGCCCAGGCACCGGTGGCGCCGCCCACCGCGGCCGCCGCGCGCGCGGCCCGCTCGATCAGCAGGTCGGCGATCTCGTCGTCTGAGCGGCCGGGGAATTGAGCGCGCAGCGTCGCCTGGTCCCTGATCGCCAGCCGCGGCCCCATCGCGACGACCTGCGTGGCGAGCCAGCTGATGAACGACGCGGCGCCGCGCCCGGCCGTCCCCGCTCGCTGGCGGGCCGTCCAGGCACCGCGCCGTGCCGCTTCCGCGCCGCGCCTGGCAGCGCCTGTGCCCCGCCTGGCGGCCACGTCGGTGCCGCGTTTTGCCGCGTCGGTGCCGCGCTTGGCGATTCCGGTCCCGCGGCCGAAGACCCGGCTTGCCGTGCGTGCGACCCCGTTCAGCGCGATGGCAAGCCGCCGCCGGTCGTGAAGCTGGTCCGCCTCCGTCAGCTCAACGGCGACTTCGGCTGCCTGCTGCGCGGCGGCATCGCTGTCCGCGACCTGACCGCTTCCTGAACTGACCATATAAGGCACCTACCCCAAAGACGCGGTTCATGGTCCCCGGCCGCGCGGAGGGGAGCGGCCGGGCGCGCATAGCGAACACTCGATCACAGATTATTCGGATTGGCACTACTTGTATCAATAAGATCGCCTATAGTAACGCTCAAAGCTCCACACAATGCTCGTCCCCGCCGGTTCCGAACAGGAGCGCCCCCATGGCCGAGACGGCTCTGAACGAGACGGGGCAGCGCGGCCGTCACGCCGTCCCGCTCGCCGCCCAGCCGCCCCTGCAGAGTACTCCAGTAGTACTGCATGCTTCCTGGCCCGCTCCCACGGCGCACTGGCCCGGCACAGCGACCCCACGGCCCGCCCACTGGCCGACGCTCGCCGACGGCACCGAACCGGAGACCCAGCTGGCCCGCGCGTGGCTGGCCGCGCTCGCGGTCAACAGGGACGAGTCCGCCGGGGACCACGGCGACATCCCCATGGACCTGGCGGACGCGCGGCAATTCCTCACCGAGCAGTCGGCCGCGCTCGTCTCGATACTGCTCGGCTCGCCGTTCCTGCCCAGGCAGGCGGCTGCCGTCGGGCACGCCCTTGTCATGGCGGACTTCGTTGGCGCGGGCGTGCTCGGACGGAGCCTGCGCGTGCTGATCTTGCGGCTCCCAGGGCTGATGGGCGCCTGCGCGGAGGTCACTGACAGGCACGGCGACCTGGAACAGCGGGTCGCGGCGGTCACCGAGGCGCTGGCTAACGGCTACGTCGGCGCGCTGCGCGACCGCACCCTGGCGGAGCAGGAGTCGATCAGGCGCGCGGAACTCGACGCGCACCGGATCATCAGCGAGCAGCTGCGCCATCAGGCGACGCACGACCCGCTCACCGGGCTGCCGAACCGCGCCGCCGTGTTCGGCAGGCTGTCCGCGGCCGTCGAGGCAGCCCGCGGCGGCCGGATCGGCCTGTGCTATCTGGACCTCGACGGCTTCAAGGGGATCAACGACCGGTATGGGCACGACGCGGGCGACGAACTGCTCGTCGCAGTGGCCGAGCGGATCGGCCGGGTCGCGCGCGGTCACCGTGCGCTCGCCGCGCGAATCGGCGGCGACGAATTCGTCGTGCTAGCCGAGTCCTCCCCGGGGGTGGGCGGCATGATCGCGCTCGCCGCCGGCATCCTGGCCGAGGTCAGCCGCCCGGTGGCGCTGCGCATCGGCCGCGTCCGCGTCTCCGCCTGCGCCGGCATCGTCGACCGCGCCGACGACTCGCCCAGCGCCGCGACCATGGTCGCCGACGCGGACGCCGCCCTGTACCAGGCCAAGTCCCGCGGGCCGGGCAGCTGGGCCGTGTACGACTGCGCCGGCCTGGGAGCCGAGCCGTCCAGGAACGCGCCGCGTCGCTAGCACCGACCCGGCCAGGATGAGCACGAACGATACCCCGATGGCCGGCGTCAGCCGCTCGCCGAGAATCCCCGCCCCCAGCGCCACCGCGACCGCGGGGTTGAGGTACGTGACGACCGTGGCCCGCGCCGCGCCTACCTCCGCGATGAGCCAGAAGTAGCCCACCAGCCCGGCGGCCGTGCAGACCGCGCCGAGCGCGATCAGCGCGGCGAGCACCCGGGCGGAGGGCACTTCCCGCGGCCAGGCGAGCACCGCGGCGGGCGTGTAGCCGACTGCCACCACCGCCAGGCAGGCCGCGTTGGCCGCGATGCTTGGCACCGCGGCAAGCTTGCGGTTGGCGATGATCGGCCCGGCGGCATAACAGACCGCGGTCAGCAGGACTTCGGCAACGGGCAGCAGGCCGCTGCGGCCGGCGCCCGGGCCGGCGAGCAGCGCCACGCCGGCGAACCCGATCGCGATCCCCGCCGCACGGCCGCCCGTGAGCCGGTCACCTCCGCCCTGCCGCGCGCCGCCCTGCCGCGCGCCGCCTTGGCGCCACGCCCGGGCGGACAGCCAGCCGAGCACCACCCCGATGGCGGGCACCGACGCGATCAGCAGGCCGCTGGTCGAGCTGGGCAGCCGACGCTCGGCGGTCGAAAGCAGCGCCCACGGCGCGGCGACCTCGATGACCGCGTAGGCGACCAGCCACCGCCAGTGCCCGAGCAGCACGGCCCGCCGCTCGGGCCGCCAGGCGCCCTGCGCCAGCGCCACGGGAACCAGGATGAGCGCGCCGACGAGGACCCTCGCCCAGACCAGCACGGGCACGGAGACCCCGGTGTCCGCCACCTTGATGAGCAGGTATGGAATGCCCCAGATAACACCCATCACCGCGAACAAGGCCGCGCCGCGCCTGCTCAATCGTCACCTGCCGTCACTGCCAGGAGATGCCCGACATGGCGAAGGTGCCGATTGCCGTAAATATTCCGTCAGCTGGCACGCGGGGCGGCGGGCGGGCTGGGATGCGGTCAGCCGCCCTGGCTTGGGCGTGCGGCTGCCCTGGCCCGCCGGGTCCGGAGCTGACGACGCGGTGAGCGACCACAGGGTTTTCCGCGGGCCGCCGACGGCGTTCGCAGACCCGCCGCCGCCGGCACCGCCGCCGCCAGCGGCCCCGCGCGCGGCCGGACCCGGATCGCGCGAGCCGGCCTCGGAAGCAAGAACAGGGGACCCCACCACGATGGGACTCCCGGCCGCCGCCAGCCCGCCGCCCGGCGCCGCCTGCGGCATGTGGGCCATCCGGGCCGACATCGACGCCAGCACGAACAACGCCATGAGGACGCCGGCCAGCACGGTGGGCAGCAGGCTCCCCGCCGGATGCAGCCGCACCACCGCCACCGCGTTCCGCAGCCCCATGCGGAAACGGTCGGCGGCGAGGGCGAACGCGAGTCCGAGTCCGGGCAGCGCGGGCCCGTAGCCCCGGCTCGCTTGCTGCCGCAGCCTGCGCAGGGCGGCCCTGCGCTGGCCCCCGGTCAGCCCGGGCAGCAGGTACACCGTCGTACGGCGCCTGCACCGCTCTGCCGTGCCGTGCAAACCTGGGGATAGGTTCTTGTAGCGAATACGGATCATGTCTCGGTCCATTCCCGCACATGCATACTAACCTCGCACATATACAAGCAGATATGTACATATATGCATGCCCCCACCCGAGGCATTTGCCGCACTGAATATAACGCAACGGATTGCCGAGTTCACGCTATATAGACAACTTGCCCGGCTTCGCGTCGCGGCCCTGTTCCGGGCTACGCTGCGTGGGTGATCCCTGTGCGGGCGGATGCCGGTACCACGTCGCGGCGCCAGGAACCGCCTGGCCCGCGGCTGCCGCTGCGCTGGGCACTGCCGGTCGCGCTCGGGGGCGGGCTGGCGCTCGCCGCGGCGTTCCCGCCGTGGGGAGTGTGGCCGCTGGCCGCAGTCGGCCCGGCGCTGCTGACGGTCGCGCTGTCCGGCAGGTCGCTGCGCGCCTCGTTCGTGACCGGCCTGGTGTTCGGCATCGCCTTTTACGTCCCGCTTGTCTCGTGGGTGATCAACCTGGCCTGGTATGCCTGGATCGCGCTCGCCGTCGCCTCGGCGCTCCTCCTCGCGGTGCTCGCGGTGGGACAGCGCCTCCTGCTGCGACTGCCAGCGCCGTCCTGGCCGGTCGCGGTGGCCGGCTGGTGGGTCGCCGCCGAAGCCCTCAGGGACCGCTGGCCGTTCGGCGGTTTCCCCTGGGGGCGGCTCGCGATGAGCCAGGCGGGGACGCCGGCGCAGGGATGGGCGGCGATCGGCGGCGCGCCGCTGCTGACGTTCGTCGTCGCCCTCGTCGGCGGCACGCTCGGCTGGCTGCTGCTCACGCTGCTGGCCGCCCGGCCGGGGCAGGCAGCCGATCGCAGGCGGCTGGCCTGGGCGGTCCTGGCGTTCGCCGCGACCGTCGGCCTCGCCGTCCTGCCCGCCGTCCTGCCGCTCGACCCGGTGCCGCGGGGCACCCCCACCGCCGAGGTCGCCGCCATTCAGGGTGACGTGCCGCGCGAGCGAAGCCTGGCCGCGCAGAACAACGACGAGATGGTCACCCTGAACCACGCGGTCGCCACCGAAAAGCTGGCCGCGCAGGTCAAGGACGGCCGCAAGCCCGCCCCCGACCTGGTGATCTGGCCGGAGAACTCCACCAACATCGATCCCACGCTGTACGCGCCGGTCTACGACGAGATCGCCGGCGCGGCCGCCGCCATCGACCGCCCGATTCTCGTCGGCGCCCTGCTGCAGGACCCGGAGCGCAACGCGGGCCTGCTCTGGCTGCCGGCCAAGGGACCGGTGGCCATGTACGTCAAGCGGCAGCTCGTGCCGTTCGGTGAGTACATCCCCTTCCGCGGGCTGATCAGCAAGATCACCTCGCTGACCCAGCTCGACCCGGTGAACATGGTGCCCGGCCACTCCAACTACATCTTCCACGTCGGCCAGATCAGGCTCGGCGACGTCATCTGCTATGAGATCGGCTTCGACGCCCTCGTCCGCTCCGACGTCACGGACGGCGCCAACCTGCTGGCCATGCAGACCAACGACGCCACGTTCGAGCGGGCGGGCATCCTCACCGCGGAGACGGGCCAGCAGCTGGCCATGGCCCGGATTCGCGCCGTCGAGTTCGACCGCGCGGTCGTCGTCGCGAGCACCACCGGGTACAGCGCGATCATCGCGCCCGACGGGCGGATCATCACGAGCAGCGGGATCTGGCAGCAAGCGGAACTCGAGTCGAGGGTCCCGCTGGTCACCTACACCACCCTCGCCGAACGCGTCGGCCAGTGGCCGGAGTACGTGATCACCGCGCTGACGGTCCTGGCCGCCGGCTACGCGGCGGCGCGGACCGTCAGGCGCCCGTGGTCGCCGCGCCGCCCGCGATCTGGCGAGAACCCGGCCAATGCGGAACAAGCGCCGATAAACTAGGCAGCCCCGGACGAGAGGACCCAGCGTGTACGGCAGCCACCGCACACCACAGGACCGCCCAGCTCGCCGAACACGGCACCTCGCCGTCGCCGTACTCGCCGCGGCCGCGGGCCTGCTCGCCACTGGCTGCGCGGGCGCAACCCCGGTGGCGACGCAGCTGAACCCGCAGGCGGTGGCGGGGCAGGCGGCGCAGACGGTCGCGAAGCACCTGAAGATCAGCCCGGCTCCCGGCACGGTGAACGCCAACCCGTCAGCCGGCATCACGGTCAGCGCGCTCGACGGCTTCCGGGTGACCAAGGTCACCGTGCGCACGGGCGGCGACCCGGTGACCGGCTCGCTGAGCAGCGACGGCAAGACCTGGCACAGCACCTGGGCGCTTGACGTCGCCCAGTCGTACACGGTGATCGCGGCCGGGACCGACAGCCAGGGCCACCCGGTCACGGCCACGAGCACGTTCCGCACGCTGACACCGGGCCAGTCCTTCCAGACCGAGATATACGAGGGCCTGGACGCGACGTACGGCGTCGGCATGCCGATCATGCTGACGTTCGACCAGCCGATCACGAACAAGGCCGCCGTCGAGCGGTCGCTGCAGATCACCACCTCCAAGCCGGTGATCGGGGCGTGGTACTGGGACGGGGACGAGGCGCTCGACTTCCGGCCGCGGGACTACTGGCCGGCCGACACGACGGTCACCCTCGACGGCCACCTGGACGGCGTCGAGGGCGCCAGCGGCGTGTTCGGCACCCAGGACCTGACCCAGACGTTCGACATCGGCCAGTCGCTGATCGCGGTCGCCAGCACGACCGCCCACCACACGCTGATCTACGTCGACGGCAAGCTGAAGTACGACTGGCCGATCAGCACGGGCAGGACGACGATGCCGACCCCGGACGGCACGTACCTGACCGTGAACAAGGGCAACCCGGTCCGCATGATCGGCGGGACGAAAGGCACGCCCGGCTACTACGACGAGCTGGTCAACTGGGCGGTGCGGTTCACGTTCAGCGGCGACTACTACCACTCCGCCCCCTGGTCGGTCGTCGACCAGGGCGTCACCAACGTCAGCCACGGCTGCGTGAACCTGCCGCCGGCGGACGCGGAGATCTACTACAAGATGGCCGTCCCCGGCGACCCGATCACGATCACCAACAGCCCGAAGGGCGGGGACTGGGATGACGGCTGGACCGAGTGGTTCCTCGACTGGAGCCAGTACCTGGCGGGCAGCGCCACGCACATGGCGGTCGAGGCGGGCCCGGACGGCAGCACGTTCGTCAGCCCGTCGTCGCTGCCCGCGGACACGGCCACGGCGCCGGTTGGCACGTCCGTGCCGGACAATTACCTGGCCGGCTGAGGGGAACA
>JASHPP010000124.1 GCA_030038035.1 Trebonia sp. | reverse complement strand
TTATTCCGCTTGACGAGGGCGTTGCGGCCGTAGGGGAACCAGTAGAACTCGAAGTGGTCGCTGTTCGCCGCGAACTCGTCGAACCGCGCCGTGACCTCGGCCAGCGGCATCGGGCCCTCCTCGGCCGCCAGCGTGAACGCCGGGACGCAGGCCAGCGTCACCGTGGAGATCACGCCGAGCGCGCCCAGACCGACCCGTGCCGCGGTGAACAGGTCCGGCCGCTCCCGCGCCGAGCAGGACACCACCGCCCCGTCGGCGAGCACGAGCTCAAGGGCCGCGACCTGCGTAGCGAGCCCGCCGAGCCGGGCTCCGGTGCCGTGCGTACCGGTCGAGATCGCCCCCGCGATCGTCTGGACGTCGATGTCGCCGAGGTTCGCCATCGCCAGGCCGAGCATGTCAAGCGCGGCGTTGAGTGCGCGCAGCGAAGTACCAGAACGCACGGTGACCAGCCCGGAGTTCACGTCCGCGGCCACGACGCCGGCCCAGGAGGAAAGATCAAGCGCGGCGCCCGAGGTGGCCGCCGTCGGCGTGAACGAGTGCCCGCTGCCGAGGGCCCGCACGGTCAGCCCGGCCAGCGCCGCCTGCCGGACCGCGTCGGCGATCGCCTCCACCGTCTGCGGCAGGTAGCGCCGGGCCGGGTCCGCCGACGCCGTGCCCGCCCAGTTATGCCAAGTCATTTGCCCGGGTATTCCCTGAGGGTGTCTGCTTGTCCCGCCGACCGGTTAGTGTTTCAGCATGTCGGGCACTCTCGCAAGGCCGGGCGGGGGCCACGATCTGTATGAGCGGGCGACCGCTCACCTGGACCCGCCGTTCGCCGTCGTCGACCTCGCGGCCTTCGACGCCAACGCCGCGGACCTGGTACGCCGGGCAGGCGGCGTGCCCATCCGCGTGGCCAGCAAGTCGCTGCGGTGCAGGTACCTGATCGAACGAGCCCTGGCCAGGCCGGGATACCGGGGCGTGATGTGCTATTCGCTGGCCGAGGCGCTGTGGCTGCACGCGACGGCGAGCGGCGATGACCTGCTGGTCGCCTACCCGACCGCGGACCGGGCGGCGCTGCGCGCGCTGGCCGCGGACGCCGCCGCACGCCGGCACATCACGGTGACCGTCGACTCCGTCGCCCACCTCGACCTCATCGACGCCGCCCTCGGCGCCGGCCACCCGGAGATCAGGGTGTGCCTGGAACTCGACGTGTCCTGGCGGCCGCTGGCCCGCGGGCCGCACATCGGGACGCTGCGGTCTCCCCTGCACACCCCCGCGCAGGCGGCGCGGTTCGCCGAGACGATCCTCGCCCGGCCCGGGTTCTCGCTCGTCGGCGTCATGGGCTACGAGGGCCAGATCGCCGGCCTTGGCGACGCGCCGCCAGGCCACCCGGTGCGGGCGGCGGTGCTCCGCCTGATCCAGGCGCGCTCGGCGGTGGAGCTGCGGCAGCGGCGTGCGGAAACTGTCCGCCGCATCCGGGGCCTGACCGCGCTCGAGTTCGTCAACGGGGGCGGCACCGGGTCGCTTGAGTCCACCTCGGGCGACAAGTCGGTCACCGAGCTGGCGGCTGGATCGGGCCTGGTCGGACCCACGCTGTTCGACGCGTACCGCGCGTTCCGGCCGAGGCCCGCCCTGTTGTTCGCGCTGCCGGTGGTTCGCCGGCCAGGACCTGGTGTAGCCACCTTGTTCAGCGGCGGTTACGTCGCGTCGGGACCCGGAACCCCGGACCGGCTGCCGTCGCCGTTCCGGCCCGCGGGCCTGCGCCTTACCCGCACCGAGGGCGCCGGCGAGGTACAGACTCCGGTGCGCGGTGCGGCGGCCGGCCGGCTGGCCGTGGGCGACCGGGTGTGGCTGCGGCACGCCAAGGCCGGCGAACTCGCGGAGCGGTTCACCGAGTACCACCTGATTAGCGACGATCATGCACGGTCGGAGCCTGCTGCCGTGCCCACCTACCGCGGGGAAGGACAGTGCTTTGGATGAAGCCATCGCGGCGGGTACGGAAACCGCGCTGCCAGCCGCCCTCGCCGAGCCAACGCAGCCGGTGCGGGCCGGCTGGATAACGCTGCTGTTCGTGGCCAACATCGGCCTGTGGCTGGCGATCTACGCGCCGATTCAGGTGCTGCTGCCCGAGCAGGTCGCCTCGCTGCACCAGCATTTGGCCAGCAGCAGCGCCGTGCCGAGCGGCGGCGACGCCGTGCTGCTCTCGGTAGTGATGGGCGTCGGGGCGCTCGCCTCGCTGCTCGCCAACCCGGTTGTCGGCGCGCTGTCGGACCGGACGACCTCGTCCCGCGGGCGCCGTCATCCGTGGACGGTGGCGTGCGCGCTCACCGGCGCGGTGGGCATCCTCGTGGTCGCCGCTGCCCCATCCGTCGCGGTGATGGCGATCGGCTGGTTCATCGCGGAACTCGGGCTCGGCGGCATGCTCGCCACGCTCACCGCGGCGCTGCCAGACCGGGTGCCCGCGACACAGCGCGGCACGCTCGGCGGCCTCATCGGGATCAGCCAGATGCTGGGTACGGTGCTCGGCGCGCTGATCGTGATCGTGATCGTGACAAGGATGTCGGCGGGCTACGCGACCTGCGCCGTGATCGTTGTCGCAGGCGCGGTGCTGTTCGTGGCGCGCACCCCGGATGAGCCGCTGCCCAGGGAGTTCAAGCCGCGGGTCCCGGTGCGCACGGCACTGCGGCGGCTGTGGGTGTCACCGCGGCGGCATCCGGACTTCGGCTGGGCGTGGGGGACGCACTTCATGGTGAACCTCGGCAACGACCTCGGCACCTTGTACCTGCTGTACTTCCTGAACGACCGCGTGCACTACCACGATCCCCAGACCGGCCTGCTGATCCTGATGGCGCTGTACGCGGTCGCGCTGCTGATCGCGGGCGCGGTGTGCGGGACGGCGTCGGACCGGTCGGGAAAGCGCAAGCCGTTCGTCATCGGGTCCGCGGTGATCATGGCGACCGCCGCCGTGATCCTGACCGTATCGCCCACCTGGAGCATGGCCCTGGTGGCGGCGCCGCTGCTTGGCTTCGGGTTCGGCACCTACTGGGCGGCGGCTCCGGCGCTGCTGACCCAGGTGCTCCCCGCCGCGGCGGACCGCGCCAAGGACTTGGGGATCATCAATATCGCCTATAGCCTGCCTCTGGTGGTGGCTCCGCTGCTTGCCGGGGTAGTACTCGGACTGATGAACAGCTACCCGGCCCTCTTCGCGCTGGCCGGCGTGGTGACAGTCGGTGCAGGCGTGACAGTCACCCGTGTCCGTTCGGTACCTTGACCGCCTATACCAAATCGAAATGAAGCGGCATACTTGTCTGCAGACGACAAATCGTGGAGGTCTCCCCTTTGACCAACAAGGCCTTCCGTCCAACAAGAGGCCTCGTCGGGGGGTTGGTGCCCCTCCTCGTGGTCATCCTCAGCTCTGTTGGGCTCAGTGCCTGTGGCGCCCCGCAGTACACCTACGTGGCGGACTCAGCGGCGGGGACGTACTACAAGGTGCCTTACGGCTGGCACCAGATATCCCAGCAGTCGCTCGACCAGGCGCTGGCGGCGGCGGGGGGCTCGGGGGCTGGCATCTGGTCCACCGCCTTCGACGCCGAGAGCGACCCTTCGGCCAGCCACTTCCTCGCGGGGAACGTCACCGAGCCCTTCGTGTTCGCCGAGGTCGGGCAGCTTTCTTCGACGGTGAGCAACGAGCTGTCCTACAACATGCTGCGCGACTTCATGCTGCCGGTGACCTCAAGCACGCGGGAGCAGGAGGACGAGGACGGCTTCCCGCTCACCGACTTCAAGTCGCTGCGGGACGAGACGATCACCGCCAGCCTGGGCGTGCACGGAGTCAGGGAGACGTTCCAGTACACGTACCCGGGCGGGATCTCAGATACATTCGACGAAGACGTGCTGACCAACGCCGATCAGACAATCGTTTACTTCCTCATGGTGCACTGCACCAACGCTTGTTACGCCCAGAATGAGAACGACATAAACACCATTATGACGTCATTTACCGTTGGGAGCCCGACATGAAGAAGGCCCAGCGGCCAGTGCAGGGTCTCATCTACGAAGGCGGACGCCCGCGAGAAGGAGAGATCCTGACCCGCCGGCCGCTGCCCCTCTGGGACCGGCTCCGGTGGCTGCTGCTGCTGGCCGTCATCTGGCTGCTCCTCGTCTTCACGGTCATGGGCGACAACCCGCTCATCGGGTTCCTCGACGCCTGCCGCATCGAGGCGCGCGTGGGCTGGTGGGTGTTCGTCCTGGCCGGCCTCGAGGTCGTGCACCAGGTCCACCTCCTGATCTGCGAGCACTCGGCCGCCTACAACCAGTTCTGGCTCAACAAGGTCTGGGGCGGGCTGGAACGGACGAATCACCGCAGGTTCTCGGACTGGACCCGGTTCCGGCTCGGCAGGGTGTTCTTCTGGGTGCTGTTGGTCGTCGTCGTCGCGATCGTCACCGGCAAGATCATCCACTCTCCGCCGGCGCTGGCGCTCGCGTCGCTGCCCGGCATCATCTGGCACGAGATACCGTTCGTGCTCCAGATCGCGTTCTACCTCTTCTTCGTGGTCGCGCAGTTCGCGCTGCTGTTCTGGTTCCTGTCCCGGGGCGGCGTGGACGTCTACTACCCGGATGACATCAAGACCAGGTTCTCCGACGTCTGGGGCCAGGACCACGTTCTCGAGCGGGTCAAGGAGAACATGATCTTCCTGGAAAACCCGGAGGTCGTGGAGGACCGCGGCGGCTACGTGCCTGGCGGGATCCTGCTCTGGGGGCCGCCTGGCACCGGGAAGACGCTGATGGCCGAGGCGGTGGCCGGCGAGACCGGCAAGCCGTACGTGTTCGTCGACCCTGGCGCGTTCATCAACATGTTCTTCGGCGTCGGCGTGCTGAAGGTGAAGGGATTGTTCCGCAAGCTGCGCAAGCTCGCGCTGCGGTACGGCGGCGTGATCGTGTTCTTCGACGAGGCCGACTCGCTCGGCAACCGCGGCACGGTCACCCAGGGCGGCGCGCCTGGCGGAGGCCGGGGAACCGCGACGCCCGCGTTCTCCCGGGCCGGCTGCCACGGCTTCTCCTACCTGTCCGCGGACACCCAGTGGATGCTGGCCCGCGAGGCGATGGCCTCGGGCCTGGCCGGGCCTGCCGAGCCGGGGGCCGGGCGGAACAAGCAGATCATCGGGGCCGGGATGAACGGCGGCGGCATGGGCGGCGGCATGGGCACGCTGCAGGCGCTGCTCACCGAGCTGTCCGGGCTGAACAAGCCGCGCGGCTTCGTCAACCGGGTGATCAGGCGGGCGCTTGGCATGCGGCCGAAGCCGCCGCCCAAGTACCGCATCCTGGTGATGATGGCGACCAACATGCCGTCCGCGCTGGACGAGGCGCTGCTGCGCCCTGGCCGCATCGACCGCATCTACAAGGTCGGCTACCCGTCGAAGGCGGGCCGCATCCGCACCTATGAGGGGTACTTCGCCAAAGTCCAGCACGAGCTGACCGAGGAGCAGATCGACAAGCTCGCCACGATCACCCCGTACGCGACCGGCGCTGGCATCAAGGACCTGGTCAACGAGGCGCTGATCACCGCGATCAGGGATGGCCGGGACGTCATCACCTGGCCCGACGTGCTCAAGGCCAAGCAGCTCAAGGAGCTCGGGCCGCCGGAGGACGTCGAGTACATCGAGCGGGAGCGGCATGCGGTGGCGATTCACGAGGCCTGCCACGCGCTGGTCGCGTACCGGACCCGGCAGCACATGGAGATCGACATCGCCACGATCGAGAAGGGCAGCGACTACCTCGGGATGGTCGCCAGCGTCAAGCCGGAAGACCAGTTCACCCGGTGGCGCAGCGAGTACCAGGCGGACATCCT
>JASHPP010000806.1 GCA_030038035.1 Trebonia sp. | reverse complement strand
ATCGACATGAGCTCCTCGGACCCGGCGCGGACCAGGGACCTGGCCGAGCGGGCGCTGGCCGCGGGCGTGACGCTGATCGACGCGCCCGTGTCCGGCGGCGTCGCCGGGGCCAGGGCCCGGTCGCTCACGATCATGGTCGGCGGCCCGGAGGAGGCGTTCGCCGCCGCCCGGCCGCTGCTTGCCGCCATCGGCTCCCGTGTGGTGCGCGCCGGCGACGTCGGCGCCGGGCACGCGATCAAGGCGCTGAACAACCTGATGTCCGCGGCGCACCTGGCCGTCAGCTCCGAGGCGCTGATCGCGGGCCGCCGGTTCGGGCTCGACCCGGCGGTCATGCTCGAGATCATCAACGGCTCCAGCGGGCGCAGCGGCTCCACGGAGAACAAGTGGCCCAACTACGTGCTCACCGAGAAGTTCGACGCGGGCTTCAGCATCAAGCTGATGGTCAAGGACATGAAGCTCGCGCTGGCGATCGAGCACGCCACGGGCACCCCCGCCACCGTGAGCGAGGCGGCGACCGCCGCGTGGGAGGCGGCGGCCGCCGAGCTGCCGCCCGACACCGACCACACCGCGATAGCCCGCTGGCTCGACCGTTAGGTCATTATCCCGAACGGACGCGTGGCGCCTGCCGTGCCCTCGGCTCCGTCCGGCGGCCCAAAGCGGCGCGCCGCGGATCGTTGCTGCGCACAGCCGCCCATCGGCATCGGTCGAACAGCCTTGACGCGGCCGGGCGCGCCAGCCGATTCTGGCCTCACACGTGCGGCAGCGGCAGCGGCGTACGGTCGTGCCCGCGCACCCACCCGGGAGGTAAGGACGTTGACGAACGACGCACCGGCGCAGGAGTTCCTCGAGCTCGCCGGGGGCCGCGTCCACCTGTTCCGCGCCGGCGAGGGAGAGCCGCTGCTCTTCCTGCACGCCGCTGGCGGGGCGGGGACGTGGCCCGAGTTCCTCGGGCTGCTCGCGGACAGCGGGTTCGACGTGATCGCGCCGGACCACCCCGGGTTCGGGAAATCCGACGACTTCCCCGAGGTGGATGCGATCGACGACCTCGTCTACCACTACCTCGACGTGCTCGACGCGCTCGGCCTGGACCGGGTGCACGTGGTCGGGGCGTCGTTCGGCGGCTGGATCGCGGCCGAACTCGCCGTCGCCGCGCCGCACCGCACCGGGTCGCTTGTGCTGCTGAGCGCGGCCGGGCTGCGGCTGCCCGACCACCCCGTCGCGGACATCTTCCTCATGCCGCCGGCGGAGCTGGTCGCGACGCTCTTCCACAACCCGCCGCCTGCTCCGCCTGCGGCCGCCGAGCCGGCTGCACCGGACATCGACGCGGTGCTGGCGGCGTACCGGGACGCGACCGCGCTGGCCCGGTTCTCCTGGGTGCCCTACCTGAGTAACCCCAAGCTGGAACGCAGGCTGCACAGGATCGGCGCGCCGACGCTCGTCGTCGCGCCGTCGGACGACAGGCTCATCCCGCTCGCGCACGCCCGCCGGTACGCGGCGCTGATCCCGGGCGCGCGCTATGACGAGATCGCCGACTGCGGCCACGCGATGTACTTCGAACGTCCCGCGGAGTTCGCCGGCGTCACGGCGGCCTTCCTGAGCGAGCAGCCCCTGGCCAAGAGCGGAGTCAGCCGGTGAAGTTCAGCTTCTTCCACCTGATGCCCTACCCGTACCTGCCCGACGACTTCGACGAGAAGTACTCCTCATCGTCGCTGACGTACCCGAACGCGAACTTCGACCCCAAGCTCGGCATCGCGCTGTACCACCGCTACCTGGACGAGCTGGAGTACGCGGACAAGCTCGGCTTCGACGGCATCGCCGTCAACGAGCACCACCAGAGCGCCTACGGGCTGATGCCGTCGCCGAACATCATGGCCGCGGCGCTCGCCCGGCGCACCGAGAACGCCAGGATCATGGTGCTTGGCAACGCGATCGGCATCCGCGGCAACCCACTGCGGGTCGCCGAGGAGATCGCGATGCTCGACCTGATCTCCAACGGCCGGGTGGACTCCGGGTTCGTCCGCGGCATCGGCTGGGAGTACTTCGGCCACAGCATCAACCCGACCAAGTCCCGTGCCCGGTTCAACGAGGCGCACGACCTGATCATCAAGGCGTGGACGGCGGAGGAGATGTTCTCCTGGGTGAGCCCGAACTACGAGTACCGGTACGTGAACATCTGGCCCAGGCCGGTGCAGCAGCCGCACCCGCCGATTTACATACCGGGCGCGGGTTCGACCGAGACGATGCGGTTCTGCGCGCTGCACCGCTACACGTTCATGTCGGTGTACGCGCCGACCCGGGTGGTCCGGATCTGGTTCGACGGGTACCGGCGCGCCGCCGCCGAGCTCGGGTACGTGCCGGACCCGGAGAAGATCGCCCTGTCGATCCCGGTCTACGTCGCCGACACCGACGCGCGGGCGCATGCCGAGGCGCGCCCGGCCGTGGAGTTCCTGTTCCGCAAGGCGCTCAAGACGCCCATGGAGATGGTGAACCCGCCCGGGTACGTGTCGCCGGGCTCGCTGCGCGGCATGCTGGCGACCGAGCGGAAGCCGTTTGGCGAACTCAGCTACGAGGAGCTGGTCGCCGACGGGTACGCGGTCGTCGGCAGCCCGGCCACGGTGGCGGCCCGGCTGCGCTCGATGTATGACGACCTCGGCGGCTACGGGCAGCTCATCGGGCTGTTCGCGATCGGCCCGAGCACGCACGAGCAGGTCATGCACAGCGCGGAGCTGTTCGCCGCCGAGGTCATGCCGGTGCTGCGCCCGCTGGGTGTGGCGGACGCGGCGTGAGCGGGGAGGCGGCGGCCGCCGACGGCGGCGCCCGCCGGGCGGAACTGGTTGAGGAGATCCGGCGCCGCCGCAAGGAGTTCGAGGCCGCGGGCGACCGGGCCGAGGAACTGCGCACGCTGCCGCTCGACACCGTCGCCGCGCTGCGCGACATGGGCCTGTTCTGGCTGAAGACGCCCGCGGAACTGGGCGGCACGCCACTGCCGCCCGTCGACTTCTGCGACGTGATCGAGGAGCTCGCGTACACGGACGTGTCGACGGCCTGGGCGGCCATGATCGGCGCGGGCTGCTGCGGGCTGGCCGGCGGCTGGCTGCCTGAGGCCGGGGCGCGGCGGATATTCGCGCCGGAGGCGGCGGCGCCGGGTTCGGCGGCGGCAGCGGGTTCGACGCCGGCACCGGGGGTGCCGGGGGTGCCGGGGGCACCTGGGGTGGCTGGCACGGCGGACCGCGGGCTGCCCGTGGTCGCCGGGCAGCTGGCGCCGCGCGGGACCGGCAAGCCCGTGGACGGCGGGTACGTCGTGACCGGCCGCTGGGGCTTTTCCAGCGGGATCCTGCACGCCGACTGGCTGATCGGCGCGTTCACGGCCGAAGGCGCGGACGGCGGGGACGGCGGCGCTGCGGATACCGGCTTCGGCGCGATGGTCGTCTTCACCGTGCCCAAGAGCGACGCCGAGGTCATCGACAACTGGTACGTGGCTGGCCTGCAGGGCACCGGCAGCCTCGACTTCAAGGTCGACGAGCTCTTCGTCCCGCGCGAGCAGACCTATTCACTTGGCGCCGCCGCGGTGCGCGGCGGCGACCTGTTCCGGCTCGGGATGCCCGCCTTCGTCTCCAACGAGGTTCCCCCGCTGTGCGTCGGCCTGGCACGCCGCGCGCTTGACGACATGACCGAACTGGCCACCCGCACGGCCCGGTTCCCCGGCGGCCCGACGGTGAGCGAGCGGGCCGTCTTCCACAAGGAGCTTGGCCGGGCCGAGACGAGGGTACGGGCCGCCAGGCTGGTGCACCGCGACGCCATGCAGGCGTGCTGGGAGACGGCGCGCGCGGGCAGCACGCCGCCGGAAGACCAGCAGCTCGCCGTCACCACGGCGTCCATCTTCGCGGTCGAGACCTGCGCCGACGTGGTGACCGACCTGTTCAGGTACGGCGGCGGCCGGGTGCTTGCGCTGTCCAGCCCCATCCAGCGGCACCTGCGCAACGTGCTGGCCGCCCGCCAGCATCTGGCGCTGTCGGAGGAGAACTACGAGGCCGCCGGCCGCTACCTGATCCGCTCCTCGGCGAGCCGCCAGGCCTGACGGCCGGCCGGCTGCCCCGGATGAGCGGCCCGGCGGGTCCGCCGGCCGCGCGCGAGTTCGGTCGCCAGCGCGTCGAGCGGCTGGGTGAACGGCCCGAGCGGGTCGGCGAGCCGGGCCAGCCATGCCAGGGCGGCGTCGAGCCCGGCTCGATCGAGAGCGTAGATCCGGCGCGTGCCCATGGCGCGCACGCTCACGAGATCCGCCTCGCGCAGCACCTTGAGGTGCTGTGAGACGGCCGGCTGCGAGATCGGCATCCGGGACTGCAGCGCCGAGACAAGCGAACCTGTCGGCTGCTCCCCAGCCGCGAGTAGCTCAAGGATTACCCGGCGGACTGGGTCGCCGAGAGCCTCGAAGACCCCGTGCACCTAGCTTCCGGCCGCCTCGGGCGGGGTCGTGTAGAAGGCCGCCGTGCGCGCGGCCGCCTGCTGCGCCGGGCCGGGCGGGTCGCCGTCTGCTACGGCGGCGCCGGCCCACCCGGCAGCCGCCGACCTGATGAACTCCGCGCCCTCCGGCGAGGAGGAGAAGGCGGCAGTGACGGGCCGCCGGCCTGGTGCGGGCGGGCATCGCGCCCGCCCGCACCAGGCCCGGGAAGGCGACTTCGCACACTCTATGACCATTTTTGGGTCCATTATGGGCGTTTTGTCCATGCATGGAGTGTGCAAAGCGGGCGGAAGGGGCCTGTGTGACGAATGATGTCAGGGCCGAGAGGCCGGGCTGGCTATGGGCTCAGTCGAAGTTGTTCTTGCGGCCCTGGCGGACGTAGTCGACGGTGGAGCGGATGTGGCCCGCACCGTGCACGGCGCGCTTCTTGGCGATGTGGCCGAACATCTGGATCCCGAACCCGCCGTCCAGGTCGCCCGCGATCCGCTGCTT
>JASHPP010000805.1 GCA_030038035.1 Trebonia sp. | reverse complement strand
ACCGGCCGCCAGGCGCGCGGGAACGCCAGCGGATCGGGCCCGGCGAAGTAGCGCACGTTCATCTTGAGGTCGTCGTTGGAGAACAGCGTCCCGATCGGCCCCTCGCCGGCCAGGTTGGTGAAGAAGTTGGGGCCCTTCTCGAACACGACGACCTGCCACCCGGCCTGCGCCAGCACCATGGCGGCGAACGACCCGCCAGCGCCGCTGCCGATGACCACTGCCTTGCGCATCGCGCCGCTCACAGTTCACCAAGGAGCTTCAGCACGTCGGCCACGATGCTGGTGTCGGCGACCGGATCGCGGCCGTCGGAGCGCTCGACCTGCTCGCTGGTGTAGCCCACTGGCTGACTGTCACCGGGGTAGCTGATGTCCTTCCAGCCGACGAGGCCGCGGTTCCCGCCGTATTCGGGGACCGAGTACATGCCCTCGATCGTGTGCTCGAACAGCAGGGACAGGAACGTGCTCATCTCGGACCTGGCAAGGATCTTGTCCTGGTCCGCCGGGGCCGCCGTGGTGAAGTCGCCGCCGGCCAGCTTGTCCAGGGCGGCGATGCCGCTGGTGTACTGCTCCTGCCAGCCCGCGAGGCGCTGGCGCCACGCGATGGCGCGGACCGGGTCAAGCGGGATGAAGGACGCCATGAAGTCGGGGCCGGACGTGTGACGGTTGCTCCACGGGCCGCCGGCGAAGATGAGCGGAACCGGCGTCCCGGTCCCGCCACTTGTGCCGGTTGCGGCGCTCGTGGCGGTTGCGGCGCTTGTGCTGCTTGTGCCGGTTGCGCCGCTCGTGCCGGTTGCGGCGCTTGTGCCAGCGGCCTCGATCACGGTCAGCGCGCCGAGCATCGAGTCGATGTAGCCGGTCACCCCGGCCTCCCTGGCGCCCGGATGGCCCGCCTCGGCCGGGTCGTCCTTGGGGCCTGGGGCTATCCGGGCGGTCGCGTCCTCGACCACGGCGGCCTGATGGGTGGAGAAGAACCGCAGCCCAGGGCCGGGTCCGGTCGCGCCAGTCGCGTCGGTCGGGCGGGTCGGGCCGGTTGGGCTGGAGGTTGAGGTGCAGCCGGCGGACGCGAGAACTGCCGCCGACGCGACCGCGGCCGGAATCCCCGTGATGACCACGCGGCGGGGCAGCGCCTGCCAGCCGAAGCTGATCACCGACGTCAGCCCGTCACGCCGAAGGCCGCGACGACCTTCGCCGGGCGCGGGAGTACCACAAGTTCGCCGGGAACGCCGCCGCGCATGCCGGGCTCTTCCGCGCGTTCGGCGGACAGACTGGGCTTGCCGGTCCGCGTGCCCTCCGGCGGGAAAGCGCGGACCCCGGGGTCGGCAATAACTGACACGCGGCAAGTCTAGGCACGTCAGACGGTAAGCAGAAGCAATTACGTAAGCCGAACTAAAAAAGGCAAAACGGCCAGGCCCGGAGACCCGGTAACGCGGGCTCGAGCAGCACCTTGACGGCGCCGGTGCGCCGCGAGTCCTTCAGCGCAAGCACCGCCTCGTCCCAGCGCACGAGCGGGAAGCGGTGCGTGATGACGGGCGTCAGGTCGAAGCCGTCGCCAATGAAGTCGAAGTAGTGCTCCATGGCATGCTTGGCCACCCCGCGCACCTGCTCGACGCCGAAGCCGTTCGAGCCGACGACGTGCAGCTCCTTGAAATACAGGGGGGTCCACTCGAAGCGCTTCGGCGGCTCCACGCCGGAGATGACGAGCGTGCCGCCGGTCGTGAGCAGCCGCAGCGACGTCTCGACGGTCTGATGCGAGCCGATCGTGTCGTAGACGACCGCGGGGCCGTCCTGCAGCCAGTCGCGCCTGCTCCACGGCGTGAGCGGCGTGGTGCCGACGCGGCGCGCGACCTGCGCGACGAGCTCGTCGGGCGCGGTAGGCAGCACGGCGTGGGCACCGAGGCGGGTGGCGAGCGCGGCCCGGGCGCCGGGACGCGTGACGGCCCACACCTCGCAGGCCGGGTACAGGTGCCGCAGCAGCGCGATGACCGCGAACGCCAGCGTGCCCGAGCCGTAGACGAGCACGGGCCGGGCGCTGGACGAGGGCGGCGCGAGCAGAACGGAGCGCAGCGAGACGCTGACCGGGTCGGCGAGCACGGCCGCCTCGTCGGAGATGTCGCCGGGAATGGGGAACAGCTGGGATACGTGCGCGGCGAAGCGCTCGGCGTGCGCCCCGGCGGCCGCCGCGCAGTTTCCGAGGTGGATGGAGACGGGCAGGCCGCCGGAACGGAAGTTGCGGCACCACGGGTAGCGGCCGTCACGGCAGGCCGCGCACGGCGGGTCGACGCCGCGGGGAACACAGGACAGCCACGGGTTGAGCACGACCCGCTCGCCCGTGTCCAGGCGCCGTCCGACGACCTCGTGGCCGAGCACGTGCGGGAAGGACACCAGCGCGGTGAGCGGGTTGTCGCGTGAGCCGTTCAGCAGGATCTGCTTCACGTCGGAGCCGCACAGGCCCGAGAAGGTCGTCTGGACGCGCACCCAGTCCCCGGCCGGAAGCGGCTGCTCCTCGATGTCCTCGACGCGGACGGGCGCGAAGCGGGAGACGAACGCTCGCCGGTCCACGCGGCCGCCGATGGCCGAAGCCGCCTCGCGCGCGAGGCTGTGCCGGAATACGAGCGCCTTCACGTCGACCCTCCTCCGCCGGGGCAGCGCAAACTACCTCAACCTAGCGCAGCCGCGGCTGGCTCAGCTCATCGCTACTCGGTTGTCCGGCGCCGGAAATACCGGGACGCGAGCGGCGCGGCCACGGCGAGGATCAGCGCCGACCAGGCCAGCGACGCCTCGATGGGGTGTTGCATCGGCCAGGCGCTGATCGCCGCAGACGGGTTCGGATTGCCCCAGAGCTGGCGGGCTCCGGCGGTCATCGCGCTGACCGGGTTCCAGTCCGCGAAGGCCTGCAGCCAGCCGGGCATGTGCTGGGTCGGCACCAGCGCGTTGGACACGAACGCGAGCGGGAACAGCACGATGAATCCGAACGAGGCGGCTGACTCCGGGCTCTTGCTGTTGAGCCCGGCGCAGGCGGCAACCCACGACAGCGAGTACGCGAAGAACAGCACGAGGGCGAATCCCGCGATGACCGCCAGCGGGCCCGCGCTGGTTCGCCAGCCGACCGCCAGTCCGGTGACGGCGACGACGAGCGCGCACAGGCAGGCGGTCAGCAAGTCCGCCAGGGACCGGCCGACCAGCACCGCGGGCCGCCACATCGGCAGCGTCCTGAACCGGTCGATGATCCCCTCGTGCAAGTCGGTGGCCAGGCCCACCGCCGTGCCCATGGTGGACGTGGTCAGGTTCAGCGCGAGCAGCCCGGCCAGGACGTAATCCTTGTAGCTGCCACCGTGAGGGATCGGGATCGCGCCGCCGAAGATGTAAATGAACAAGATCGTGAACAGCACGGGCTGGATCGTCACGTCGGAGAGTTGCATCGGCTCCCGGGAGATGTGCACCAGGTTCCTGCGCGTCATCGACACCACGTTCCTGACCCGCTCGGACGCGCTGTGGGTGAACTGCCTGGTCCCGGCCGCCTCAGGCGGCCGCTGTGCGATTGCCGTTGTCATGCCCGCGCTCCCTCGCGTTCGCGCTCTTCTTCGCCCGCACCGCCGGTAAGGGCGAAGAAGACATCGTCTAGCGAGGGCTGGCGGACCTCGATGTTGTCCACGAGCATCCCCGCCTCGTCCAGCGCCCGTACCAGGGCAGTCGCCAGGCCCGGTGCGCTGTCCACGGCAGCGCCGAGGCGCAACCCGTCGGAGCTGACCGATACCAGGCCGCCCACCAGGGGCGCGATCACCTCGGCGGCGTGCGGCCCTGGCTCGGCGAGCATCACCTCGACGTGCGCGCTCCGGCTGCGCTCCTTCAGCTCGAGCGGAGTCCCGTCGGCGATCACCCGCCCGTGATTGACCACCACGATGCGGTCCGCCAGGGCGTCCGCCTCGTCCAGGTACTGGGTGGTCAGCAGCACCGTGACGCCGGAGCCAATGAGCTCCCTGATCACCTCCCAGACTCGCTGCCTGCTCACCGGGTCCAGACCCGTGGTCGGCTCATCCAGGAACAGCACCGGCGGCCGGGTCAGCATGCTGGCCGCCAGGTCCAGCCGGCGCCGCATGCCGCCGGAGTAGCCCTTGACCACCCGGTCGGCAGCGTCTGTCAGCTCGAAGAGCTCGAGTAGTTCCGCGGCCCTCGTCCTGGCCTGGCCCGTTCGCATGCCGCTGAGCTCGCCGACAAGCACGAGGTTCTGCCTGCCGGTCAGCAGCCCGTCCAGGGTGGCGTCCTGGGCGGCCACGCCGATCTGCCTGCGCACGGCGGCCGGGTGGGCCAGGACGTCAAGGCCGGCCACCCGGGCCTGGCCCGCGTCCGGCAGTGCCAGCGTGGTCAGGATCCGCACGGCGGTGGTCTTCCCGGCCCCGTTCGGGCCGAGCAGCCCAAGCACGCTCCCGGCTGGCACGGAGAAACTGACCCCGGCTAGCGCGCGCGTCTCGCCGTAATTCTTGACCAGGCCATCGGCCTCGATCACCGTGTCAGCCATCGCCGGTCATCCTCTGGCAGCTCATTGATAGCTCCTACTTAACGGTCGGTAAGTACGATGCCAGCATACACGACCCGCCTACCGACCGTTAGGTAAGGGGGCCCGCCTGGCGCTAAACTGGTCGCGTGACACAGGCAGAGCCAGCACTCGCGGCCGCGGGCGCGACGGCGGCCCCGGACGATCAGCCCGGCCGCGACCTGGGCAACGGCGACCAGACCGCCGCATCGACGCGCGAAAGGATCCTCGACGTCGCCCTGGAATTGTTCACCGACCAGGGTTTCGACGGCACCTCGATGCGCGAGATCGCGGAACGGCTCCACATCAGCAAGCCGGCGATCTATTACCACTTCGCGTCCAAGGAAGACATCCTGATGGCGCTGCACATGCGCCTGCACGAGTTCGGCAGCACGGCGCTGGCACGCCTGGCGGACCAGACCGTGACGCTGCAGACCTGGGGCGCGGTGCTCAACGAGCTGCTGGATCAGATGCTGGCCCAGCGCAAGATCTTCCTGCTGCACGAGCGCAACCAGGCGGCCCTGGAGAAACTGCACCGCAAGGACCACGACGACCAGCACGACGACATCCAGCAACGGTTCCGGCAGGCACTCTCCGATCCGTCGCTGTCACCGCGCGACCGGGTCCGGATGGCGTGCTCACTGGGCACGGTATTCGGGGCGCTGTTCATGGCCGGGGACGCGTTCGACAACCTCCCAAGCGCCGAACTCGGCTCGCTGATCAGGGACGCGGTCCGCGACGTCATAGCCGACCGCAGCGCCTAGACGGGCAGCCGCGACGGCTGTCCCGGCATCACGGAGCAAGAAAGCGCCAACGGCGGGACCCCATCCGGCGTCTAGGTAGTGCGCAACCGAAAGGTTCCGGTTTGTGCTCAGCTGATCCGGGGGTAGCAGATGCCGCGTCGCTTTGGATTCATGCTCGCCGCGGCGGGCGGGGCGTGCGCCCTGCTCGCGGCGGCCTCCTTCTCCGCGACGGCTGCCCAGGCAGGGGCGCGGCCGCCTGCCACGCCGGCCGCGGCGTCGGCCGGCGCTACGATCTCGGCCAGCCCCGCGCCGTCGTTCACCGCCCTGGCCTTCCCCACCCCATCGGCAGGCTGGGTGCTGGGCAGTACGACGGCCGGCGCGGCCCGCACGCAGATCTGGCACACCGGCACCGCGGGCTCCACCTGGCACCTGCAGTGGCAGGGCGCCGGGAGCCCGCTGGCGATCAGCGCCACCGACCCCGCGCACGCCTGGGCGCTGATCGCCTGCCCTGCACACCAGGCGTGCGGGCGCGAACTCCTGGCCACCGCCGACAGCGGCCAGCGCTGGCGGGTGGTCGCCACGCTGCCGGACGCCGTGAACCAGGTTCAGTTCTATTCGCCTAGCCTCGGCATCGCCACGTCGGACAGCTGCCTGGCAGACCTTGCGCTGACGCACTGCCCCGGCCAGCTGCTCGTCAGCCGCGACGGCGGGACGCACTGGACCTCCGTGCTCAGCGGCACCGGCCCCGTGTTCGCGACCGCGACCGCGACCGGACAGCTATGGGCCGCGCAGACGTACCCCGCACCGGCGGGCAAGAGCCAGCCGGAACCCAGCGTCAAGTTCCTCACCAGCACGGACGGCGGCCGTCACTGGCGCGGGCTCGGGTCGGTCAGCGATCTCGGCCTGCTCAGCCCGGCCGTCAGGGTCACCCTCGCCACCACCTCGGCCGGGCTCGCCTGGGCCGCGGTGTTCGACCCGCTCAGCTGCGCCATGCAAGGGTGCGGGGTGGCGAACCTGCTGAGCAGCGGCAACGGCGGCCGGACCTGGGGCACCGTGGATCTCGGCGACGACTACCCGGATCAGTGCGGCAACGACGGGATCGTGCTCTCCGCCGTCCCCGGCGGCGGCGCCTGGGTCGCGGTCGGGCGCAACGGCGGGGCCTGCGCCCCGCCGCTCGGCCTGCTGTACCGGTACCCCGGGCCGGTGACCCCCTGGCAGGAGCTGCCGCCCTGGCAGCTGACCCAGGTCAGCGCGCTGGCGGCGGTCACCGGGCGGGAAGCCTTCGCGATCAGCGACCAGGGCGTGCTGTCCGTGACCTTCGACAGCGGTGCCGAGTGGACCCAGCTGCTGCCCGCCGCCGCCCCGTCCGGCCAGGTAGACGCGGTGACCGGCACCACGGCCCTAGCCGCCCAGGACCCGGCCGACGCGGGCACCATCCTGCGCTCAGGCAACGGCGGGCGCAGCTGGAGCCAGGTCTTCGAGCTGCCCGGTGTGGTGACCCAGCTGGACTTCTGGTCGGCCAGGGACGGTATCGCGGCCACCTACCAGCCGGACTCCGCGTCCCCCTGGCAGCTGTTCGAAAGCTCGGACGGCGGCTCAAGCTGGACGCCCAACGGCTCCCTGCCCGGGGGCAATGAGGCCATCGACGGGCCGTGGATGTCCGCCAACGGGCACGGCCTCCTGCTGACCGTGGCGGGCGGGGTCCCCTGGGCGGCGGACAGCGGCGGCATTCCCCCGGTGCGGATATGGACAACCAGCGATTACGGCCTGACCTGGCACCAGGACGGCGAGCTGCCGCTCGGCCACGACACCGGGGCTGGCCCGGCCAGCTTCGCGTACACGGGCGGGCCGTCCGGGGCGTGGGCCGGCTGGATAGTGGTCACGACCGCCAGCTACGCCCAGCGGGTGGCGGCCGTCACGATCGGCGGCCCGCTGAAGCTGCTGTCCAGCTCGCTGCCCGCGGACAACGTGCAGGTGCTTGGCGGCGGGGTCGGCTTCGCCTGGGGCCTGCAATACGCGGGCAACCCCAGCGTGGCGGTGCTGTCGCTGTACCGGACCACCAATAACGGGCGAAGCTGGCAGCACTCCAGCTTCCGGATCGAGATTCCGCCGAACTCGGTGACGGGGCCGCTGCTCGACTTCAGCACCGCCAGTCACGGCTGGCTGGTCCTCGGCAACGCGACCTGGCACACCGTCGACGGCGGCCGCACCTGGACCCGCGGCTAACGGGCTGGGCGCCCAGTCGATCAGGTGCTGCCGGTGGTCGGCTTCGACCTCGACGCCCAGGGCCTGGATGATGCGGGCGACCGCTTCGTACTGGCTGACGACCACGATGAGTTCCATGGCCCCCGGCTGCCCGAGTTCGGCTTCCAGCGCGCTGAACAGTTCGTCCGTCACCGCCATCTGATGGACCGCCTCGGCGGCGGCAAGGACAAGCCGCTCGGCCGCGGCGAACACGGGCGATTCACGCCAGGCCGCCAGCGCGGCCGCCTGGTCCGCGCTGACCCCGGCGTCCAGGGCCATCGGGCGGTGGTGACTCCACTCGTAGGCAGAGCCGACGAGCTGCGCCAGCCGCAGTACCGCCAGCTCGCGCAGCCGTGGCGGGCAGCTCTCCCGGCCGCGCAGCGCCTGCGGCAGCGCCCGGTGCGCCATCATCAGTCCCGGGGCATTAGCCAGCGCCCGGAAGATGTCCGACGGATCGCGGCCCTCGTCCTTGAAGGTGTCGAAGATCCCGCTCAGCCGCGCCGCCTCATCGTCGTCCTGAACCAGCGGAACTCGTGCCATGCGTCGAGTCTGACACCGGGCGGGCGGGCGTGCAGACGACAGACCGTGTGCCAGCATTGGTCGCAGGCGGCCGAGCACGGGAAAGGATCGTGATGGCGCAGCGGATTTGCGTGACCGGCGCGAATGGCCTGGCCGGCAGGGCGGTGGTCCGGGAACTGCGAGAGCACGGGTACGACGTGGCGGCGACCGACATTGCCACCACGTTCGGCGAGGACGACGCGCTGCGGGCGGACCTGACCGACTACGGCCAGGCGGTGCAGGCGCTGAGCGGCGCGTCCGCCATCGTGCACCTGGCCAACATCCCGGCGCCAGGGCTCGCCACCCCTGCGGTCACGTTCAACGCGAACATGACGATGAACTTCAACGTGTTCCAGGCGGCGGCCGCGCTGGGCGTGTCCCGGGTGGTGTGGGCGTCGAGCGAGACCACGCTCGGCCTGCCGTTCGACGTGCCGCCCAGGTACGCGCCGGTGGACGAGGACCACTACCCCGTGCCTACCACGACGTACGCCCTGTCGAAGGTCGCCACGGAGACGATCGCCTCGCATTTCGCGCAGTGGTCCGGGATTCCCTTCGTGGCCTTGCGATTTTCCAATATCTGGTCGCCAGGGGACTACCACGAGTTCCCGTCCTTCTGGGCTGACCCGCGGGAACGGAAGTGGAACCTGTGGGGATATGTCGACGAGCGGGATGTGGCGCTGTCCTGTCGCCTGGCGCTTGAGGCGGATGCGCGGGCGGTGGCCGGGAGCCCGTCGTTCATCATCGCCGCGGCGGACACGGTGATGAACAAGCCGTCGGCGGACCTGATGGCGTCGGTGTTCCCCGGCGTTCCGCTGACCAGCCCCGTCGGGGAGTTCGGCACGCTGCTGTCGGTTGACCGCGCCCGCAGGGTGCTCGGCTACGAGCCGCGCCATTCGTGGCGTGACCACGTGTCCGCTTAGAAACAGGGAGTACCGCGATGGGAATGCTTGACGGCAAGGTGGCCCTCATCACCGGAGGGGCCAGGGGGCAGGGCCGCGCGCACGCGGTGACCTGCGCGCGCGAGGGTGCGGACGTGATCGTCATCGACGTGCTCGACCAGTTGCCGACCGTCCCGTACAAGCTCGCGGACAAGGCGGACCTCGAGGAGACGGTGCGCCTGGTCGAGGCGCATGACCGGCGGGCGGTCGCCGTCAAGGCCGATGTGCGGTCTTCGCGGGAGATCGACGCGGCGGTGGCGGCCGGGATCGCGGAATTCGGCAAGATCGACATCCTCATCGCGAACGCCGGCATCTGGACCCTCGGCTCGTTCTGGGAGCTCACCGACGACCAGTGGGAGGAGATGATCGCCGTCAACCTCACCGGCGTGTGGAAGTCCGCCAAGGCTGTTGCCCCGCACATGATCGAGCGGCGCCGCGGCTCGATCG
>JASHPP010000804.1 GCA_030038035.1 Trebonia sp. | reverse complement strand
ACCTTAATGATTCAGGTGTGAGGAAGGTGTGCCGGTGACGCCGAGGCTGCGGGTGCTGGACGGCGGGGCGGTCCTGGAAGGGCCGGTCGAGAGTGATCCGTGGAAGTTCCAGGCTGCGTGCGTGGATGCGTTCGTCGCTTCCTGGCGGGCGCGCGGGTTCAGCCCGGTCACGGTCGATAACGACATCGGCCAGCTCGAGCGGACGCTGAGGGCGCTGGGCCGCCCGGCGTGGGAGGTGACGCCGGAGGACATCGACCGGGTCGTCGGAGACTTGGCCGTGGCCGGGCGGACGACGGCCACCCGTCGGGAGTACGTGCAGATCTTCAAGGGCTTCCACCGGTTCCTTCAGGCCCGTAAGGCTGCCGAGATCGAGGCCGCGTTCGGGGTCCGGCTGGTCTGCCCGGTCGATGAGTTCAATGCCTCCCGGCACGTCGGTGACGATTCCCCGGCCGAGTTGGCGCCTCCGGTTCCCGAGCGGGTCAGCGAGTTCTTCGACTTCCTGAAAACCCGGATCGCGACCGCCCGTAAGTACGCGCCCGCAGCCAGGGACTATGCCTTGTTCCGGACGCTGTATCACGCGGGGCTGCGGTCGGAGGAGGCTGCGCTGCTGGACCGGCCGGACGTGCACTTCGGCCGTGGCCCGTTCGGGAAGCTGCATGTCCGGTTCGGCAAGGGGGCTCATACCTCTGGGCCGCGGCCGCGGTGGGTACCGATGCTGGACGGCCTGGACCTGGTGCTGCGCTGGTTCCTGGAGGACGTGCGCGGCAGGTTCCCGGACTCAGCCGTCCTGTTCGCCGATGAATCCGGCGGCGCGCTGCATCCGGGCACGATCCGCAACCGGCTGCGGTATCTGATGATGCTGGAAGGACGCCCGGGCGCGGACTGGTTCAGCCCGCACGCGCTGCGCCGGGCGTGCGCGACCCACAACTATGAGCGAGGGGTGGACCTGGTCGCGATCCAGCAGCTGCTCGGTCATTATGTGGGTGATCCGTGTCAAGTGGATCATGTGGTGATCCGGTATCGGCGGGCTGCGGTTGCCGGGGAGAGGTTGAGCAGCTGGCCGATCTCGGCCCAGGTGTGGCCTTGGTCGCGGGCCGCGTGAACGGCGTCGGGGATCATCGTGTGTGCCTGGGCGATGAGGCTGGCGAGCGCGTGCAGCCCGACCGCGCTGTCGCCGAGCCAGTAGGGGGTGCGCAGGGCGGCGAGGGTGTCGACGGCCTGGGCGAGGACGGCGGCGCTGTCGGTGCCGGGGCGTGGCGCGGGCAGTTCACCGGGTTCGGTGAGGCGCAGCGGCTGGCTGGTCATGAGGCCGTCTCCTCCAGCCGGGCGAGCAGCCCGTCGAAGATTTTCTGCCGGCCGGCCTGGCCTTTGACGGCGGCGTCGTCGCGCTGGGCTTGCAGGGTGGGCCGGAACTCGATGGTGGTCTGGAAGAACGTGCATGATTCGCAGATGGACTCGAAGTGACAGTCCAGGCCGACCGGGCGGGCGCAGTAGCCGTTGCCGAGCATCCGCTGGTGCATCTGTGCGCGGAGCTTGCGCATCTCGGCGCCCTCGGCTCCTGCGGGCAGGGTCTTGGGGGCGTCGTAGAGGGCCTCTACTTTCTCGGCGACGGCGAAGTACTCCTCGGCGACGGTGCGGTTGGCGATGCGGGCATAGACCATGGTCATCCGCATCGATCGATGCCCCAGAAGGGCGGCTATCGCCTCGAGGCTCATGCCGCGGTTGATCGCCTGGGTGGCCAGCGTGTGCCTGAGCCTGTGCGGGCTGACGTGGCCGATCCCGGCGGCGCGGGCGGCCTTGGCGACGGCCCGGTCGACGCGGCCCTGGCCGATGCGCTGGCCGTGCTCGACGAAGAGGTAGGGGGTGCGCAGCCCGGCGGGCCGTGCGGCGAGCCAGGCGTCCAGGAGGTCCTTGAGCTGGGGGTGCAGCGGGATGTAGCGGTCGGTGCGGAGCTTGCCGAGCGGCACGTGCAGCCAGTAGGCGGCGCCGATCTGCACGACGGAGTCGACGGTGAGGTCCAGGAACTCGCCTTTGCGCAGGCCGGTGCGGGCCAGGAACTCCACGGCCAGGCGGACGAACGGGTCGGGATCGGCGCGGGTGGCCTGCAGCAGCTTGGTGAACGCGCCGTCGTCCAGGAACCGGGGCAGCGGCTCGTCGCGCAGCGGCAGGTCGCCGGAGAAGACCAGCACGGCGGCGGGGACGTCGCCGCCGTCCCACTCGGTGAGCCGCTCGAAGCAGGCGCGCAGGGCGCCGAGGTGCTCGGCGAGGCTGATCCGCGACAGGTTCCCGCCGCGGGCCGATGGCCGTCCGGCCAGGTGCAGCTTGTAGGCCTTGATGTGGCGGCGGCGCAGGTCGGCGACGCAGGCGACCTCGGGTGCGCTGACGGCCAGCCAGCAGGCGAACTCGCGCAGCACGCCCTCGACGCGGACCATGGTCGAGGCCCGCAGCGACAGCCGCACCTGGGCGATGTAGCCGGCCAGGGTCGACGCCAGCCCAGGGGCCGCCGACTCCCACTGCGCGTCGCGGGCAGCCTGCTGGTTCGGCGGGCGCTTGCGCGGCGGGGTGTCGAGGACACCGAGGTGGAACAAGGTGGTCTGCAATCCGAACAGCGCCGCGCTCAGCGCCCCGGGCCCGTGGCTGCCGGGCCGGTGACGGCCGATGGCGGCAGTCAGCGCCTGCCGGCCCTCGTCGATGGCCGCCTGGGTCACCTGATCGGGGGCCAGCCCGGCCAGCGCCGTCACCTTGGCCAGCGCCGACCACTGCAGGCGGGTCACGGTAGCCCCGAAGCCGAGCCCGGCGGAGGTGTCAGCGAAGCGGCCGTAAAACGCCTGGTGGTGGTGGGCAGCGACCTCACCCAGGTAGGGCCGGCAGGCCACCAGGTAATCGGGGCTCGGACGCAGCCGCCCGGTCACGATGAGCCATCCGACTACCCGCCGGTCTTTGAGTGGCAAGGCGCACTGGGCTGCCAGGGGCATCTGCGCCCACCCCTCGGCACCGGTCCGGGTGAAGAACATGCGCGCGACCGAGGTCACCGGATGGCCGGCGAACATCCCGGCCGCCACCAGGTCGGCGCGGTAGGCGCCGACCAGGTCCTCGACGCCGGGCCGCCGGGCCGGTGACCCTCTCACCGCGCTGCCGCCGGGGCGACCCGCGCGACCTGGGCCTCGAGCGCCTCCGCCGCCCGCAGGTACTCCTTCTCCAGCCAGTCGTTCGCCAGGTAGAGGCGGGTCGACTCGATCGAGGCGTGACCGGCCTGGGCCTGGATGGCCTCCAGCGCCATGCCCGCTTCCCGCAGCCGGGTGAAACACGTGTGGCGCAGCTGGTGGCAGGTCGCCCGGTCCAGCCCGGCACGGTCCCGGGCCCCGTCCAGGATCTCATCCAGCCCGGCCGCCGACAGCGGCTCGCCGCGCCGGGCGCCCTTCAGCACCACGAACACCTGCCTGGCCGAAGACGCCCCTGGCCGTTCGGACTCCAGGTAGGCGCCGACTTCTGCGAAGAACCGCGCCGAGACCGGCACCACCCGCTGGCGGCCGCCCTTGCCCTCGGCCACGAACAGCCGGCGCTCGCCGACGCTGAGGTCCTCCAGGCGCAAGCCGAGGACCTCGCAGCGGCGCAGCCCGCCCAGCACCATCGCATCGACCATGGCCCGGTCCCGGTGAGTCCGCAGCGCCGACCGCAGCGCGTCGACCTCGGCAGGCGCCAGCACCCGCGGCAGCGTGCGGGGCGTGCGGATCAGCGGCACCCCGCCCCTGCCGCGCCGCGCACCCGGCCGCCGGGCAGCCAGGCTTCCTGGCACCGGGTTGCGGTGCACGCCGGTGTCTTCCCGGGCGCACAGGTACGCATACAGGCCCCGCACGCTCGACAGCCGCCGGGCGATCGTGCGTGCTGCCAGGCCCGCCTCGCCATCGGCCAGCCGCACAACCCTCCCGCCATGCCGGGAAGCGCGCTGAGCTGCCAGGAACCCGAACACGTCCGCAGCCGTGACCTCCGCCGGCGGCCTGGCCACCACCGTGAAGAACACCTTCAGGTCGAAGGCCACGGCAAGCCAGGTGTTGGTCCGGGCCCGGGCAGCCACGAACGCCAGGTAGTCATCCAGCAGCGGATGCCCGAGCCTGATCACCGAGATGCCGTCGTCTCCTGCCGAGCGGACCAGGCATGGCATGAATTCCAACGGGTGGTTCCCTTCCGGCCGGGTGACACGTCGCGCCACGCGATCATGTCACTGCCTCTAGATCACCCGCATATAAAACAC